>JAGUWT010000104.1 GCA_020062205.1 Thermodesulfovibrionales bacterium | reverse complement strand
GAGGTGCAGATACCATTTCTTCAGCGAGTATTAAAGGATTTCACGATAGTACCCATCCTGATTGGTTCCCCTACAAAACAGTCCTTTCAATATCTGACAGAAAAACTCACAGAGATTTTAAGAAAAGATGAAAAGGCAATAATGGTTGCCAGCACAGACCTTTCGCATTATCACGATTACGAGACTGCAAGTGTAATGGACAGGAAGATGATAGATGCTGTTGAGAGGATGTCAATGGAGGATATTGAGAGAAATTTAGCAAAGAGAGAGGCTGAGATGTGCGGTGCATATCCTGTTCTATTCACAATGGCTGTTGCAAGAATGCTCGGGGCAAACTATGGCCTGCTCTATACATATGCCAACTCAGGTGATGTGACAGGTGATAAGGATCGTGTTGTGGGATATGCTGCCATGGGCATTTACAAGAGTGAGCTTACAAAAGAGGAGAAAGAGGAGCTTCTATCATTGGCAAAAAACACAATTATTAACTATGTAACAAATGGAAAAATCCCCGGGGGAGAAATAAAGAATCCAAAGTTCAGGGCAAATGGTGCCACCTTTGTGACAATTAAGAAAAATGGCAATCTAAGAGGCTGTATCGGGAATATCCAGCCTGTTATGCCACTTTATGAGTCAGTGATAAGAAATGCTGTTTCAGCATGTTCGAGTGACCCACGGTTTCCTCCGATGAATAAAGAGGATATCAAGGATATGGATGTCGAAATTTCTATCTTATCCCCGCTTGAACCATTGAGGGATGTAAAAGATATTCAGATTGGGAGACATGGCCTTGTTATACGCAAAGGTATGCAGAGCGGCCTCCTTCTTCCTCAGGTTGCAACAGAATTCGGATGGGATAGAGACACCTTCCTTGAGCATATATGCCTGAAGGCAGGGTTACCAAAAGATGTATGGAAGGATGCTGAGTTGTATATTTTTACATCTGAGGTTATTAAATAGGCTCCATTGGATCTGATTTAAAATTTCTCTGTGACCTCTGTGACCTCTGTGGTTAATTGTATTATTTGAATTAACAAATTCCCAACATCCATTTCACAGGAAAAACGTATAAAAATCAAGCAGTTTTCTCATCTTCACTTTTTCCTTGACATCCACAATATATTGTGGTTTAATTAGCATGATTTTAATTAATAGCACAATTTATTGATAATAAACAGAGAGTAAAGGGAGAAGTTTTTAGGGGCTTGATTTTAATAATGTAATCTCTTATGATGTAATAAGAGGTGATGTAAATGTACAGGACACAACTTATCCTTGAAGAAAAACATTATGAGTTTCTTAAGAAACTTTCTGAACAGGAAAAGAAAAGTATCTCAAAAGTATTAAGAGAAATACTTGATAACTATTCAAAGGGATCAAAGGTTTATTCTCTTACATCCATATCAGGTATAGCTGAGGATGCAGAGGCTTATGGCAGAGATCATGATAAATGGTTATATAAAAAGAAATGAAAGATCAGGTTTTTGTTGATACAAGTGCCCTTTATGCATATATCAATGTAAAAGACCCTGATCATAAAAAAATAGAGGGGTTTCTAAATAGTTTTAAGGGGAGGGTTTTGATTACAAACTACATCTTTGATGAGATAGTGACTTTAGTGCTCGCACGTCTTGGTCACAGCAAGGCGGTCTTTGTCGGAGATATCCTCCAGAAATCTCCACAAGTAGATAGGATATGGGTTACACCTGTAGATGAGAAAAAGGCATGGGGACTGTTTGTCTCAAGGGAGGACAAGGCTTATAGCTTCACAGATTGTGTAAGCTTTGCTGTGATGAACCGTCTTGGGATATCAAATTGTATTGCCCTTGATGGTCATTTCAGACAGGAAGGGTTTGTTGAGTTATAAGAGGATTGTTAAAGAAGGCTTAAAGGAAGATGGTGATGCACAGATAAAAAAGTCCATTTTTATTAAGCGTTAAACGAATAACAAAGCATTATAAAGATTTATATAACGGAGGGATAATGAAGGTAATAGATGGTCTTAATCTTACAAAAAATGCACTGAAAGTTCTTGAAAAAAGATATTTAAAAAAGAATGAGGAGGGGAGGATTGTTGAGACACCTGAAGATCTTTTCAAGCGGGTAGCAAAGGCAGTCGCTTCTGCTGATCTCAAATATGGCAAATCAGAGTCAGATGTACAGAATATTGAAGAGGCATTCTATGAGATGGTTGCATCACTCGATTTTCTGCCGAACAGCCCTACCCTTATGAATGCAGGCAGGAGGCTCGGACAGCTCAGTGCATGCTTTGTCCTTCCTGTAGATGACTCCATGGAGTCCATATTCGATGCAGTAAAGTATACTGCGATTATACATAAGTCGGGCGGAGGTACCGGGTTTAGTTTTTCAAGACTGAGACCGAATGGAGATATTGTCGGCTCTACAAAAGGCATATCCTCAGGTCCTGTCTCTTTCATGACCGTCTTTGACACAGCCACAGAGGCTGTAAAACAGGGAGGGACAAGAAGGGGTGCCAACATGGGTATACTCAGGGTTGACCACCCTGATATACTCAATTTTATTACCTGCAAGAATGACAACACAAGATTCAATAACTTTAATATCTCTGTAGCGCTCACTGATGAATTCATGAAAGCTGTTGAAGAAGATACAACATTCGACCTCATTAACCCAAGGACAAGAAAGGTAACAAAATCCCTTAAGGCACGGGATGTCTTTCATCTCATCATAGAGCATGCATGGAAAAACGGAGAACCAGGTATCGTCTTCATAGACAGGGTGAATGAATCAAACCCCACTCCTCATATCGGACCGATAGAGTCAACCAATCCATGCGGTGAGCAACCACTCCTGCCGTATGAGTCATGCAACCTTGGCTCAATTAATCTTGCGAGAATGGTAAAAGAAGTTCAGAGTTCGGAGTTCGGAGTTCGGAGTTATGAAGTAAACTGGGATAAACTCAGGGACATAACATGGAAGGCAGTACACTTCCTTGACAATGTTATAGACGTCAATAAATATCCCCTTCCGAAGATAGCTGAGATGACAAGGGCAAATAGAAAGATTGGCCTTGGTGTTATGGGATGGGCTGACATGCTCATACAGCTCGGGATACCGTATAACTCAGACAGTGCTGTAAAGCTTGCAGAAGAGGTGATGGGATTCATCCAGAGGGAAGGCAAAAAAGCATCAGCAGCACTTGCAGAAGAACGTGGTGTTTTCCCTAATTATGAAAAGAGTATTTATGATGGCAAGAAAAGGCTGAGAAACGCTACTGTTACAACCATCGCACCAACAGGCACGCTTTCAATAATTGCAGGCTGTTCATCAGGCATCGAGCCCCTCTTTGCAGTCTCTTTTGTAAGAACTGTTATGGAAGGTACAAAGCTCATAGAGATAAATCCCTATTTTGAAAAGGTTGCAAAGGAGCGAGGATTCTTGTCACGGGAGCTTATGGAGAAGATTGCGGATAAAGGGTCGATACAGGAATTTGATGAGGTACCAGAGGATGTCAAGGCATTTTTTGTAACAGCCCATGACATAACTCCGCTGGAACACATCACCATGCAGGCAGCATTCCAGAGATATGTTGACAATGCCGTCTCAAAGACAGTGAATTTTCCTCGCGATGCTACGCAAAAGGATGTTGAGGATGTATATCTCCTCGCATACAAACTCGGCTGCAAAGGGGTAACCGTTTACCGGGATGGTTCGAGGGAAGAGCAGGTTCTGACAAAAGGAAAAACAAAAGTCAGCAGTCAGTCTACGACCTATGGGCAGTCAGCAGTCAGCAGCCAGACAACCAAAATAATTCCCAAGCAAAGACCAGAAGTCATAAGGGGTTCAACCCGACTTTTGAAAACAGGCTGTGGGAATCTCTATGTCACGATCAACGAGGATGAAGAAGGCCATCTCTTTGAACTTTTTACATCAATGGGTAAGGCAGGCGGATGTGCCTCGAGTCAGTCAGAGGCGATCGGGAGACTCGTCTCACTCGCATTCAGATCCAATGTTGAGCCTGAAGAGATCATAAAGCAACTGAAGGGCATATCCTGTCATCAGCCCTCGTGGCATTGTGGCGGAAAAATCCTTTCATGCTCTGACGCCATAGCAAAGGCACTCGAAAACTATCACATGAAAGATGATAACGGGAACGGGAAAAAATATGAGGTGGTTATGCTCATGGGCGCCTGCCCTGAATGTGGCGGTGCGATAGAACATGAAGGAGGCTGTATCGTCTGCCATAACTGTGGGTTTACGAAATGCGGGTAATAAGGTTCTTATGATTGAGGATTTAAGGAAAATTGAAGATTTAAGAAAGTCTGAGACGTGGAGGGTTTTCAGAATACAGTCAGAATTAGTGGAGGGTTTTGAAACACTCTATGATCTCGGACCAGCAGTAACGATATTTGGCAGTTCTCATCTTTGTGAGGATTCCTATTACTATAACCAGGCGGTTGAACTGTCAAAGATGCTTTCCGAGGCAGGACTCTCTGTTATCACAGGAGGAGGCCCTGGTATCATGGAAGGAGCTAACAGGGGTGCTAAGCTGGGCAAGGGCAAGTCTGTCGGGCTCAATATCGAAATTCCTTCAGAGCAGGTATCAAATCGGTATCAGGATATAAACCTTTCCTTCAGGTACTTCTTTGTGAGAAAACTCATGTTTATAAAGTATGCAATAGGTTTTGTCATATTCCCTGGGGGTTTTGGAACAATCGATGAGCTCTTTGAAGCAGCAACGCTTGTCCAGACAAAAAGGATCGAGCCGTTCCCCATTATTCTTTTCGGGAGTGATTACTGGGAAGGGCTTATTGACTGGATGAAAAATACCCTTATCCCAAAGGGAACGATATGTCAAGAAGATATGGACATCTTTCATATCGTAGATAAACCTATCGAAGTATGTCTCCTCTTAAAAGAACATCTCAAGGTATTAGGCTTACCCGCGCTGTTTGATGACTGTAACGAAGACTAATTAATATAGCAAATTCTATTTCAACACCATTTTTAATTCTTCAATCACTTCGGAGAATGCCTGATTGTATTGCTTTTCGTGTTCCAAAAGGTAATCTACTAATCGGGCTTTTACTGCTTCATCAACTGATACAGTCATTTGCATGACGGCTCTTCCATCCGGGGTCGTAACAGGCCTCATTCTCAACTGAGGATTTTTTTCTACTTGCCTTTTCAAGTCAGCGGCGACCTGTTCTTTCATCTCCTGATATTCTTTTTGCAGGGTTTCAATTGCATGTAATCCTGATTCAATCATTGCTGTATTCGGATTTTCTTTTAATGTTTCGGCTGCCAAAATACCCTGTTTTCTGATTTGAAATTCTTCCTGAGACGTCCCTAAACTCAGAGAATCGATCACATTTATTTGAGCCATGGTTAATAAAGAAGGGTTGCTCCCTTTTAACCTTTGCCATAATGTATTTGAATCGAGCCATCCCTGATAAAATTCTTTCAGGATAGCTATAACCTTCTCTTCATCCTTTATCTTTTCCTTTTCCTCTAAGGATAACGTGCCGATTTTTGCAGCCTTTTCCATGGCAATCTCAAAAGCGCTTTTTACTTTTCCCATATTACCTCCCTACATTTATCAGATCTTCCCGTGAACCGTCAAGCCACGATCTTTTAACACTTTAAAAAGAGGGCGGCCAAAAATAAAAAGTTCATATTCCTTCTTGAGTTCTAATTCAGACAATGCGAAAGAACGTATGGATACATCTTCACGGACAAGTTCTGTCAGTCTCTTAAGCGTTTTTTCTTTGTCTTCTCCTTTGGATAAGGTTGAGAGCAATATTTCGACCTCTTGATAAGGACAATCCTGTTCATGTGTCTTAATAACATGCATGATGGGATCATCTGGATTAATAATGTCAGCACGAATAATGGTATCTTTACCAATGACAGCCATGATTTTCGATGTATCCCAGCATTGTAACAGACGACATTCCAAGAAACGGTGCTCATAAATTGCACATGATGCCTTCTTTTCATCATAAAAGATGCAGGACCAATCTTCCCCCTTTCCGACAGCCTTAATTAGTTCTTGAGGAACCGGCTCCAGCTTTCCGTTCATTGGATTATGAGCCAGTTCACCTTTTCTGATCGTTACTAAATGTTGATACCCTATATGTCCTTCACGGAGGATTTGTTTATCTTCATGGTGGAGGACCGGCCCGCCTTTTAAACAACAGGTGCCGCAACGGATACAATGTGTTATTTCTTTCGATGTTACGTGGTTCATTGTTTAATCCTGCAATAATTTTATGAGATTTTTTACCCTTGTCTCAAGATCCTCCCTGACAATAAACTCTCTCTCCACCATCCCCGGCAGGACATCATTCTGTAATGCGTACAAAAGTTGTTCTCCGAATCCCCTTTCAACGCATATTCTGTCAATCATTTCATGTTCTGAAATATTCCTTTCTCTTGCAACTATTTCAGCAAATTCATGTGCAATAATCCCTGTTGTTATATCGTCATCTATTCTATAGAGAACCGACATTGCATACACTTCCTCATTACTTTTAAAAAGAAACTCGGGGTTGAACCCTAAAAGTTTTTCAAATTCCTGGATTTTTAAGGCCCAGCCAGTTGAAAAACAGAGGAGTTCAAAATAGGGTTTCATGAGAGAGACCTTTTCTTTCACATCATCAAAGCTTTCTCTCACTTTGAGAAAGAGCGTTAACAGCCTATCTTCCATACTAATAAACTTTGCTGGATTGTTTATAAATTGTCAAGCCGCAGCAGATTGGTTTCAGGTAAAATACCCTTATGAATCGTTTACGTATCAAATCAATTTTCCTCTTTCTCTTATTCAGTATTTCTTATTTAGACACAGCACATGGGTGGCATGATGAAACACACCTTGCGATAGCAAAGGCTGCTAAATATAGCAAATGGTATAGTGCCGTGGGAGCTGATATGGCAAAAATAAAGGCAGGTAGTACTGAACCGTATAATCACTATTTTGACAATACCAATAATAGTGAGATTACACCTGAAATGGTCTCATCACAAATAAATCGATATAATAAACCTGGTGATGTCGAAGGACATCTCTACGGAGCCATTATTGCGTCTTTGCGTGAGTATCAAAAGACCGTGCAGGCAGGCAAGTATCCAGAGTATCACATCGCCTTCTGTGCTCACTATATAGGTGATTTGTCCCAGCCCTTCCATAATACCCCTTATGATGATTTTAATAAAACACACCATACCATCAACGATGGAGAAGTTGAGAATGAAGTTTTGAAGAATATTGATCGTATAGAAAAGCACATGTATCTTATCTTTTTGAACCCGGCACACTTTGAGGAAGACCTCTCAAAAGAGATTGCCCGCATTGCCAACATCTCGAGAAAGCTCGGCCTCAAATTAAGGACAGAAAACAGGGATATGACAAAGGGAGAGGCTTATATCCAGATTGGCCATAGTGCCTCTTTATTCAAGGCGGTTTTGAAATACCTTGGGAAAATTGATTAAAAAGTCCCAAAACGGGGGAAATAGCTAAAGGGAAAGTGACGAAGAAGAAAAAACCTGCGGCAAAAAAGAAAACATGATTATTGGCGTACCCAAGGAAATTAAGCCTGAGGAAAATCGTATCGCTGTTGTCCCTGGTGGTGTAGAAACCTTAGTTCATAAAGGACATAAGGTAATAATAGAGCAAAGTGCAGGTCTGGGGAGTGGCTTTAGCGACGAAGAATATATACGGTCAGGTGCTCTTATTGTACATAAACATGAGGATGTGTTTGCTGAAGCAGATCTTATTCTGAAGGTAAAAGAACCCTTGATAGAGGAATATGACCTTCTGAAAGCTGGACAGGTTGTATTCACCTATTTGCACCTTGCGGCCTCAGAGGAACTCACACAGAATCTTCTCAAGAGGAAGATTATAGGGATAGCATATGAAACTGTGCAGACAGAAGATGGGTTTTTGCCCCTTTTAGCTCCCATGAGTGACATTGCAGGAAGGATGGCACCCCAGGAAGGGGCAAAGTATCTGGAAAAATCTTTTGGAGGAAGGGGAATTCTTTTAGGAGGCGTAGCCGGCGTTCCACCTGCTAATGTAGTGATCCTGGGAGGAGGGAATGTAGGGTATAATGCCACCCGTATAGCCTTAGGTATGGGTGCTTCTGTAACCGTTCTTGATATCAATCCTCGAAAATTAATACGGATCGATGAAATCTTCCAGGGAAGAATCACGACAATGATTGCTGATAATTATAATATCAGAATGGTTGTAAGCTATGCCGATCTCCTCATCGGAGCTGTCCTTGTCCCTGGAGCAAAAGCACCTATGCTCATCTCCCGGGAAATGCTGAAGACCATGAGAACAGGAGCGGTTCTGGTAGATGTATCCATTGATCAGGGAGGATGTGCAGAAACATCTCGTCCAACTACTCATTCCCATCCTATATACGAAGAGGAAGGGATAATTCACTATGCCGTAACAAACATGCCTGCAGCAGTTCCCCGCACATCTACTCGTGCCCTGACCCTCAATACCTTTCCGTATGTCCTCGAGATTGCAGATAAAGGATGGGAAAAAGCTGTTCGCGAAAATTCCTCTTTAGCAAAAGGGGTAAACTTGATAGAAGGTACCATTACCTATCGTGCAGTGGCAGAGGCATTTCATCTCTCCAATACCCCCTTGGGGAAGGTTTTATAAAACCATCCCTTTTTATTTGTCAGATACTAACGTCCTGTCTATGAGTGCCCTTTCAACAGATGGCTGTATCCTTATCGTAACCTTCACCGTGCCGTCTTTCAGCCAGTAGTCAACCTCCAGAACATCACTGACACCAAAGGTGAAAGGCATGTAGAGGGGTCTCAATTCATACCCGATGGTCTTTCCTTTGTCATCCATAATTCTGCTCAATTGGGACCGGTAAAATGAATTGTGAAAGCTCACAAATGTATATGCCTCTTTGAGTGCTTCTTTTTCGGGCACGCCTTTTTTGATTTTGAAGTCGAATTGAGGTGCATATGGTTTCAATGTATACTCGTCTCCTTCATAATCAAGGATGGCTATGGTTTCAATGTCATCAATGTATCTGCCGCCATAGAGTATGAGGGTAAAGACCCCCTGAACATCGTTTTCTTTTGCCTCTTCAGTCATGAGATGTTTCTGAAGAGCAAAAGTACCATTAACCGTGAAGAGAAGAATAATGATAAAAAGGAATATCGTGATAATGTTTTTCATATGTTATTGTAGCTCATCATACTGATTTTTTTAAACAATTCTCCCTTCCCCATTGACTCATGATTCTGATGAAAAAGTGAATGTTTGAGACATTTCAAAAAATTATTGGTAAAATATAAAATTATGGCAGATGGAAAGTTAAAAACCCGGACAGATAAGAAAACAAAAAAGATAAAATGCTGGGAACTCCTGAAATGTAATAAGACTGAATGCCCGGCATATGAATCAAAAGACCTCAGGTGCTGGCTGTTCTCAGGAACCTATTGTCGGGATGAGATTCAGGGGAAAACCTTAGAAAAGATGGAAATCTGTCTTGGCTGTGATGTCTTTAAAGCAAATATCGATATCCCTGCAATGAATGTAACCTGTCAGGTTCTCAATAAACAAGTCAGTGAATTCAGGCTGATCGTTGATGAGAGGGATAGAGAGATGGAGAATATCTGTATGTACCTGTCCATTGGTCTCTCCGAGGTCTTTGAGGCATTAAAAAAGATTGCATCAGGAGACCCATCTGTAAGGATCCTTGAATCATCAGAAATTGAGTTAATTAGCAAATTAAAACATTTAGTCAATCTAACCGCAGAGGACATCGGAGGAATCGTAGACCAATCGCATGAGTTTGCTATAGGTCTTGCAGAGCACTTTGATGTATTGCACAAGGTCACCAGGGGTGACCTGAATGCCAGGGTATCAGGAAGTTCCGGAGTAGAACTCATGGAATCCCTGAAGGACATAACCAACCAGATGGTTGAGAGCATATCCAGAGAAATCAACGAACGCAAGGAAGCAGAAGAATCAATTCGCAAGCTTGAAGCATTAGAATCCGCTCTCTTAAGCGCTATTCCTCACGCAATTGTTGGATTACAGAATTATAAGATAATTTTCGCCAATGATGCAGTTGCGTCAGTATTTGGCTGGGAGCCTGAAGAATTAATTGGCAAGAGCACAAGAATTCTCTATAGGAATGACAATGAATATGAGGAAATAGGGAAAAACTTCTATCCTGTTCTTCAGAAACAGCGAACCCACAGCGAAGAATTTCCCTGTCGGCACAAAGACGGGAGAGATATTGTATGCAAGGTAAGTGCATCTGTCATAGGCAATGAGTTAAAAGATCTGGGAATCGTGGTTATGTATGAAGACATTACTGAGAAGAAAGCCTTTGAAAATAAACTCTTGCGCACAACAGAAGAATGGAGGACAACATTTGATTCCATGCCGTATGGTGTTATGTTGCTCGATGTTAATTGTAATATCATGAGGACAAATAACTATATTGTCAGACTTTTAGGAACTCCATTCGCCAATATCATAGGGCAAAAATGTTATCACGTCATCCACGACCTGGAGAGAAATATTGAGGGTTGTCCATTGTTGAAGTCACGTGAGACGTGCCAGACAGAAACGCTTGAATCTTATGATGCAAGGCTGAACAAATACTTTTTGTCAAACGTCACCCCCATCCTCAATGATGAAGGCCTTATTAAGGCATATGTACATTCCCTGATTGATATCACTGAGATGAAAGATAAGGAAAAAATGCTCACTGAAAGCCGTAACGCATTCTCTAACATGCTCAAAGACCTCGATGTTTCTT
>JAGUWT010000041.1 GCA_020062205.1 Thermodesulfovibrionales bacterium | reverse complement strand
TGGGAAACAAATGAACAGAAGGAGAGAAATGTTCACAGAATTGCTGCGAGTATATATGCAGTTCAAGATGAATATGATGCAATTGAATATGAGAGTGTTTTTGGTAAGAAAGCTGTCTGGTTGCCCGACATGATTTCTGTGGAAAGAATTCAACGCGGCGCACAGTATCCAAGTATTTCTGAGAGGCCAATAGACTTTTTATTTATTGGTAAAATTCAAGGCAACTGGTATGGGCAAAGACAGGAGGTATTAAGCAGAGTTAATTCGTTCGCAAAAGCGAATCATTTAAAGGCAGTTATCATTGATACTTCATTCCATCGGCTTAGTAATGAAGAAATAGAAAAATATTACTCGCAAGCAAAAGTAGTTATTAATCCTATTGGCGCCGGCAACTTTTTTAATATACGGTTTTTCGAAGCATTGGCAGCAGGATGTATATGTTTACAACAGGTTGACAATAACGGGGCACTTCTAAATGCTTTCAGAGAACGATATAAAGGTTACAACACAGTTTACTTTACAGTTAATGACCTTGAACAGAAAATCGTGTCTATCTTTTCAGCTTTGACATCTTTTGAAGATAAAGTATCCCGAACCCGTGAACTCCTTCTTGTAAACGATACGGGGGAAGCACGATTTACGGATTTAGGCATCATATCCCTTAAAAAGCGGAAGATAGGTTTATCCGATATGAAGCCTGATACATCAGAAGAGAATAAAATAGACGTAAAAGCCTTAGTAGCTGCTAAGACTTCTCTTGAGCAGATACTGCCGCCGCAAATTTATCTTGATGATTCTAAATTAAAATTAAAAACTGAAGAACAAGCAATCCCAATTGTTTTCATAAATTTTGGGAATCAGGAATACTTTAAATATAGTTTGGCGCAGGCAAAAATATCAAATCCGAATTCAACAATCTATTTGATTGGCGATGAAAGTAATGATAAGTATGAATTTGTAGAACATCACGATATCAATAATTACTTTATAAGTGCTCAAGTTTTTTCAAAGGTATATAAACATCTCAGCACTAATTCTTGTGAATTTGAGTTAATTTGCTTTCTGAGATGGTTTATATTGAAAGATTTTATGGGGAAAAATCATATTGAAAAATGTCTTTATGTTGATTCAGATGTAATGATATATGCAAATATTTCAGAAGAACAAGCAAAATTTAGTCAATATGACCTAACAGTATCCCTCAATATGTCTCCTCATTGTGTTTTTATAAACAGCTTTAATGGGTTAAATAAATTCTGCGAATTTATGCTACGTTGTTACACAGATCCCTCTTTATTTAAGACAATAATAGAAAAAACTTTTAAATCGCTATCAGTTCAAGGATTACCTGGTGGTGCTTGTGATATGACTGTATTTGATGCATATCGAATTAGGAACATTGATAAAATTGGCGAAATATCACCCACAATCGGAGCTTCAAAATACGATCACAACATTAACATGTCAGAAGGCTTTGAAATGGGAAAGGGTATTAAAAAAATCATTTGGATAGACAATCAACCTTTCGGTAAGGATATCAGTGGCTCTTTAATCAAGTTTAATATTCTTCATCTTCAAGGTGGTGTAAAGTCTTTGATTAAGGATTATTTCATTGGAGAATTAGAATATTCAGATAATTGTCAAAAATGGCTGATAAAAAAACAAACTAAAGCCGATTCATATAGTTCCCCATGTACTTCTGAGCTTGATAACATCATACCCCCTGAAATCAAAAACAATGAATTTTATTTTCTAATACAAAAAATTGCTAAAGAGGAAAAGATCGAAACAGTATTAGAGATTGGCTCGTCGGCAGGAGAGGGAAGTACGGAGGCTTTTGTAACAGGGCTTCGTGAAAACCCCAATAGACCTACCCTCTTCTGTATGGAAATTTCGAAACCACGTTTTGCTGAATTGCAAAAAAGATATGCGAATGACTCGTTCGTCAAATGCTATAACGTATCGTCAGTTGGTTTGAATAAATTCCCATCTGAAGAAGTGGTTAGCGATTTTTACAATACATACAGGACAAATCTCAATCAATACCCACTAAATCAAATTTTGGGATGGCTTCGTCAGGACATTGAATATGTGAAGAATTCAGGAGTCTATGAAAATGGAATACAGAAGATAAAAAAGGAGAATAACATTATCAACTTCGATATGGTCTTGATTGACGGCTTTGCTTTCACCGGCAGTGCAGAACTTGATGAAATATATGGCGCAAAATTTATACTACTAGACGATATCAACGATATTAAAAATTACAAAAGTTATCAGCGTCTCATCAAAGACCCACATTATACTCTTGCAACAGAAAATTGGAAATTAAGAAATGGCTATGCGATTTTTAAACGTACATCAACAATAATCCCTGTAACAGATGAGAAAAAAGAATTGCCTGTCCACTTCTTTACCATCGTCCTCAATGGCGAGCCATTTATTCGTCACCACATCGAAGTCTTTAAACAGCTACCCTTTAAATGGCACTGGCATATCGTTGAAGGCGTTGCCGACTTGAAGCATGACACTGCCTGGAGCCTTCAATTTGGAGCTCGTATTACCGATGAAATCCATAAGAACGGTCTCAGTAATGATGGAACGACAGAGTATCTTGATGAACTTAAAAGGCAATACCCGGAAAACATAACGATTTACAGAAAACAAGGTGGTCAATTCTGGGATGGTAAGCTTGAGATGGTCAATGCTCCACTGTCTAATATTGGGGAGGAATGTTTATTATGGCAAATCGATGCTGATGAATTATGGACTGTTGAGCAAATTTGTGCTGGCTACTCAATGTTTGTGCAAAACCCCGAAAAGACTGTCGCATATTACTATTGCCATTATTTTGTCGGAGAAAATTTAGTTATTACTACACGAGATACCTACGGCAATAATACAAGTTACGAATGGCTACGCACCTGGCGTTATAAGTATGGAGATCGATGGCTCGCCCATAAACCACCGAGACTTTGCAGGCAAACAGAGAACGGCCGGTGGGCTGATCTGGCATCGCTTGACCCGATAGTACACACGGAAACCGAGAAACGCGGCTTAGTTTTCCAGCATTATGCTTATGCAACTGAATCTCAATTATTTTTTAAGGAAAGATATTTTGGTTATTCCAACGCAGTCAAGCAATGGCAGAAATTACAGCAGCAAAATAATTTTCCGGTCATGCTCAGAGATTATTTTAGTTGGGTGAAAGATCATGCGCAGGTAAATTCGGTAATGTCCCAGGGTATTTGTCCTTTAGTGCAAAAAAACATTCTGGGTCAGTGGAGGTTCAGGCAGCTTGATTTTCCTTCATCTGACCCAGGAAATGTCCTCTGGATCCGCACTGATTCTATAGGTGATAATGTGATTGCTTCATCAATGCTTTCTTATATACGAGGAAAATACAAACATTCAAAAATCACTGTTCTCTGTCAAGAGCACATTGCGGAACTTTATGAGGCATGTCCTTATATTGATAATATCATAACAATACCCAGCGAGAATATTGAACACAAATGGAACAGTAACGAAAAATATCAGGAGGCTCTCCGGCAGATAAAGCAAATAAAGCCTGATATCCTTCTTAACAGCGTCTATTCCGTTCATGGACTTGCGGACATCCCGGGGATAGAGTATATTCCAAAGCGCTATGCTTTTCGTAATACTCCAAGTGCGCAATACACAAGCCTGATATCAACTACCTTATACTGGAAATCCGAATTGGAACGCCATCATGATTTTCTCATCGGTCTTGGCATTAACGCACAACCTCTTCAACCAAAAATATGGCTAAATAAGGACGATGAGGAATTCGCAGATGACTTTTTCAAAAGAAACTGCTTGAATCCCATACAGTGTATTGCGGTATGCGCCGGTTCGAGAACTAATGACAGATACTACGACACTGAGCACTATTCTCACATACTGAACAATATAACCGCATCGCATGAGCTTGCTGTTGTGCTGTTTGGTGCTGAAGGAGACAAGGAAATTAATGATCAAATATCCTCCCGATTGCAATGCCGTTTTGTAGATCTCTCCGGAGAAACAACACTCCGGCAAACCGCAGCCCTCATTAAGCGTGTAAAAATGTATTTAGGAAGTGAAACCAGCTTAGCGCATATTGCTTGCGCTGTTAGCATCCCAAATGTGGTTATTCTCGGAGGTGGCTATTTCGGTCGTTTTATGCCATATTCTCCACTTACCTCAGTCGTCTGTCTGCCCTTGGAATGCTATGGCTGCTATTGGCAATGCAGATATCGGCAGGTTCATTGTATAAGAGATATATCACCAGAGGTTATGGTAGAAGCTATCCGTCAGACACTCGACAAAAGCTCAGAAAAACCCCGCGTTTTCGTCCAAGGCAGATCTTTTTGGAAGCCGGATGCAGATCAGCCCCATTGGCAATGGTTCGACAGGTTTTTAGACATGAACTCGGCAGAGATTATTCCTTTCGGCGAGGTGCCTGAACTGAGCGTTAGAAATCAAGAACAGATGATAAACGCAGACATAATGAAAGAGATAGAAAAAGCCATGATGCTTATACAGCACGGCAATCTTGATGATGCTCGTTTGTATCTCAAACAGGTAACAGACAAATATCCGGTATCTCCGGATTTATTGAACCTCTATGCAGTAACAAAATTTCACTCAGGCGAGACACAAGATGCTGAAGAGCGGTTTAAATCAATCATTGAAAGATGGCCTGCATTCATCATGGCATATAATAACCTTGCTGAGCTCTATTCGTTGAGAGGAGAAACGGAAAAGGCTGAAGAGTATTACACGAAGGCGTTAAACATTGATCGTTATGATAAAACAATAATCATGAATTTTGGACATCTCTTAAAGTCGGCTGGACAGGCAGAGATCGCAAGACATCTCTATCTGTCATTCCTGGGACAATTCCCGTACGACAATGAAGTGAATGAGGCTTTGGCAGGTTTGGATAAACAGATAACACCATTAAACGCCCCTTTTGCTCAAAAAACAATATCATCTGATGAGATTGACGTCAGTATTATCGTCGCTACGAAGAATCGTGCCCAACTGCTTGATCAAATGATCACAAGCTTGAAAAAGGCAGCAGAAGGCATTTGCTTTGAAATAATCGTTATTGAGGGTAACTCTACAGACAATACTCTTGAAATATTGGATAAACATGGTATAGAGCAAATCTATAACGAAAAAGAACATTTTGGTGAAGGAAGACATTCCTGGGCTCAATTATACAATTTCGGCTTTTTAAAAGCCAAAGGCAAATGGGCTATGTATGCCAGCGATGATATCGTGTTTCATGAATCCTGTATTACCAGAGCTGTAGAAATTCTCAACCAACAATCACCAGAGGTAGCCGGGGGTATCTTTTTCTATAGAAATATGGCAGCAGAGCCAGCGTGGAAAGACTTTGGAATTGATTTTACCTATGGCCAAAAGTTGCGTTTGAATTATGGACTAATCCGATTGAATGACTTTAAAGAAGTTAATGGTTTGGATGAACATTATAATTTTTATTGTGCCGATGGCGATCTTTGCTACAAACTATATGAAAAAGGGAAAGAGTTTATTCCACTGGATGGTTGCTTTATCACACATGTCAATATTCTTGATACGACCAAACAAATAAACTACAGTAAAGCTGATGAGGATATCCAGAACTATAAGAAGCGCTGGGAATATTTTGTTCCAACTGCTGTTGAGCCAAACCCACGCCGGTTAATGTGGCAAGAATTCAAAAAATTACTTAAGCAGCAAAGCTATAGTATACCAAACCATGGCACAGACCAAATGTCCGATGTTCAAGAACCACAACATCTTCAAAATAATTCCCTTGATCAGTTAAAACAAGCAGGTAAATGGTCAAAAGGTCAACCCCTTCGCCTCCACCTTGGCTGCGGCGAACAGCATTTTGACGGATATGTGAATATAGACTATCCGCCAAGTGAGCATAATGTCATGCAGATTAAGGCGGATATTTATGCAAACATTATGGAGTTGGATTTTCCTCCAGGCTCAGTTGATGAGGTCCGGTTGCACCATGTCTTTGAATACTTCAATCGTGCAATAGCGCTGGCATTATTAATTCGATGGCATCAATGGCTTAAGATTGGTGGAAAACTTTATATTGAGACGCCAGACCTGATAGGCAGTGCTAAAACCCTTCTTTCGAATACCTCATGGTCTGTAAAAATGGGGGTAGTACGTCACTTATCAGGATCACATAAGGCAAAATGGGCTTATCATGTCGATCAATGGTTTCCTGAACGATTTGAATACACTCTCAGGAAATTTGGGTTTGATCCTGTTCAAACACAATCGGTATCGTGGCAACGTGAGCCCTACTTATCCAATGTTCATACAATTACATGGAAAGCTCATGAACTAACCATTGAGGAACTGATTAAAGCTGCTGAAGAATTACTTAAGGAAAGCATGGTATCCGAACATGAGAAATTACTATATGAAGTATGGTGTAAGGAACTACGTTCTTTCCTCGATGATACAAAATATAGCCAAAGAGATAAAGAACTTCTGCTCCTTGAGAAACTGCAAGAGGATTTTAGAAATGTGGAGGTACTTGTGCGTCTTGCAGAGATTGAAATGGATCGCTCAAACCAAAAGAAGGCAAAGAATTACCTAATTGCTGCTCTGGCAATTGAACCGCAGAATGTAGCTGCAAAGACACTGCTGGAGAAATTGCAATAGAGGGAAGGGGTCAAGGGGTCGAGGTGCCAAGTGTTGAAATGGTGAAGAAAAACAGCTTTATGGCTTCCTTACCTCAAGCCCTTCTATCCTTTTATAATCCTTTTCATCGTAAGTGTACACAGTAGAAAAACCTTTCTCCAATCCCCAGAATCCCATTACTGCATCGGCAAATTTTATATTCTTTTCCTCATAAAATCTTAAAGCATTTTTAAAAACCTCTTCCATTTCACATTTAAGCTCAGGGGTATTCAAAATAGCTTCTACATGCTCTCTGACCGATCTCTTCCCGAGTTTATATACCTTTTCAAGAACCCATACAGTCTCCAGTACAGCGACAGGGAGAACATATAAAATAATGCCTTGCTGTTTTGTATTCTTAATAAGTTTTTCACTTGCCTTTCTTTTAATGTCATCATCTTTTACCAGTATCCTCAGAATTACACTGGTATCAATAAATGCCTTAACCACAGTCCTTTACTGCTTCCTCTATTGCTTTTTCCCTCATTTCTTCTATGGATAAACCGAGGTTAGGCAGAGTGCCTGCATAATCAAATATGGTCTTTCCCTTCTTTAAAATAACTTCCTTATCAGTCCTTTCAATAATAATGGTATCACCCTCTTTTATATCAAGGCTTTCCCTTATTTCTTTTGGAATTGTTATCTGACCCTTTGATAGTACTTTTACTGCCAACATAATTTATCCTTCTATTTTTAATTTTCCTACTTTTTATATTAGTAGCTCAAAATTAAATTTGTCAATAGAATTCACATCACATGGGAATATGAAGTTTCAATCATGTTATCATATAGAGTATATATATGAACTGCATAGTTTTGATATTTAGCAAAGACCGTGCCTTACAACTTGATGCTACACTGCGTTCTTTCTTTTTGCATTGTCAGGATGCAGCATCATCAGGGGTCCGCATACTGTTCACCACAACAACCCCTCTCTATGCAGAACAATACAGGCAACTTGAAAAAGAATATCAGCGATATACATTCCTGCAATTCATTCATGAACAGAATTTTTATAGTGATGCAATAGCACTCCTTGCACCATTTGACTATGTGCTTTTTCTGGTAGACGACAATATCTTTGTTCGGGATTTCAGCCTTTCTGAAGTTATAGAAAGTCTGCAAAAACACACCGATGCACTCGGTTTTTCAATCAGGCTTGGTAGAAATACTACTTACTGTTATCCTTTAAGTAAAGCACCACAGGTGCCTGATTTGAAATCTATAGGTACCGGGATTTTCAAATACAACTGGACAATTGCAGAATATGATTTTGGTTATCCTTTAGAAGTTTCAAGTTCACTTTATCG
>JAGUWT010000005.1 GCA_020062205.1 Thermodesulfovibrionales bacterium | reverse complement strand
TGGCGGGGCGCAACTGGGTTTCCCTTGGTTAGATTCAGTGGCGGCGATACTTGTCGCCATCATGATTTTTTACATGGCGATCCAACTGATTCTGGAAAGTACCAGCGAACTGGTGGATACCGGGCTGGACGCGCAGGAAGTGCAGGATATTCGTGATTTCATTTGCGCCATCAACGGCGTGGAAAGCGTGCATTTATTGCGCACCCGCCGTATGGGTGGACGTGTATTAGCTGACGTGCATTTGCAAGTGGATGGGCGCATCAGCGTGTCCGAAGGGCATCACATCGGCGAAACCGTGATGTACCGCTTACGCAAACAGTTTCCCAGCATTAGCGATGTGGTGATTCACATTGACCCGGAAGATGATGAAACGGTGCATCCGTGTAAAAATATGCCGTCACGCGCCGAATTACTCAACACCTTACAAACACTCCCGGCGGCGGCATCGCTGTTAAGCAACATCGACGACCTCACCCTGCATTACAACGGTGGCAAATTGCAACTGGAAGTGGTTTTGAAAGAAACAGCTTCGGCGGAAGTACTCGCGGGATTCCGAGAAGCTTGTCGCAGCATTCCTCTGATTGAGCAGATTAGCTTTTTCACTAAAATAGTGCATTGATTTGGTAAAAAGCACTATTTTGGTGAATTTGGTAGCGGGACATGACGGCTGGCTTTCTTCATTTATTTTGGGAGAATGGCAATACCTTTTTCTAAGGTTTCCTCAATAAGGCTACCACCATATTTTTTGAATACTTCAACAAAACTAAGTTGAATTTCATTATCAACTGGGTATGTTCGTAGGTATTTAGATGATTGATAAAGCATTCCGTTATGCTCTGCTAAAACAGCAACACATAAAGAATCATCAATTGTTTTATCTAAAATAGAGCGATCTTGCAGAGATACAATATTATTTATATCGTCTATCCATTCTAGCAGTTGAGTCTCTTGACGAATTTGGAGTACTCGTTTAAGTACTTCTGGTTGATCTCGAAAGACGGAGGTTAATTCCCAAAATTTCATTTTATTTTTCACCTAAAGGAATGCTCTTAACATCGTACCCTAAATTGCTCCAATAATCAGAGGTGGCTTTCCACTGTTCTGGAGTGACTCCTGTTGCCTTACTGATGCTGTAACCAAAACGCCCAGAATCTGCATTAATGGTTACTGAAGATGCTTTTTCAAACCATGCCTCTCCTCCAATATAAGCCTTATCACTTAAATTAGTATGAACAATATTTCCTCGGATAGTGGGAAATCGTGTGGATTCCAGAGCAATATTAACTCCCCTGTCATCTATCGTCCAAAGGTACTTTGTTTTTGCATCAGGATGTTCACTTTTAATTACATTAGAAAAAAGATCATATTTTTGTGATTGCAACCCCTCTTTTGTTCCGATTAATTTATCTTCATTAATCAATACTTCGCGTGCAGGAGACTTTATGGGCTTCAGAGAGTTTATAAGTGTATTTTGTCTTGATATTAACTCATGCCCCACTAATTTCCCATCAACGTGACTAAACTCTTTACTCGCTTTTGCAACAGAACCTAGCTTATTTGCTCCCTTTAAACCAAATACAACTCCAGCAGCTTCGGCTGTACCTCGCCCAACAGCCTCCCCATATCGCCCCGCATTCCAATCTTCTTTAATAGGATCAGCTACTGCCTGCCAAAGCACTTTAGGATTTTCTATTACTCCCTTTAATATCTTTCCGCCTTGCTCCAACCGTTCGACCCCACGTTGTCGATTTGGCATCCATTCAGGACGTTCAATTTTATATCCTGTCGTAGCACCAATTATCTTTTCTGCTAAATCAAGCTTTCCACCTTCAACAACATCAAAATAGGTAGCAGCAGAATTCTTACCTAAGTGATAAACGCCTGATGCGGTCTCTCCTAAAACTTCACCAACACCTTTTACAAAACCCTTTCCTTGAGTGGCAACCTCACTAATAGCTTTTGTATGTTGTTCTGCAATCTTTACAAAGCTCTGCTTCAATGTTGTAGAGGGTGAAAAACTTATGCTATTGAACTTAGAAGCTGAAGAGGGATTGCTTTTTAAGGAAGGCTTAAATTGTGCGACTTGACTACTAGCACTACTGGTATTACGAAATTGACTATTAGCTGTATTCATTTAATCATCCTTGATCTATAACTAACTTATTAGAAATTCAGATATAGTCAAACAAACGTAACACTTATATTGTTGCCTGATGGTCTGGGTGTTTTTGTTGATAATCGGTAGCTTAGGAAAGTCAACCTTCAACATGACGGGCGCGATTGTACGAAGTCACTGGCTGTCACCGCGTCCGTCGTCGAGCAACTTGTTGGCTAAAAATAAGTTCTTTCTCTACTCTCTCCTACAATAGATATGATCTGGCTTCTTGAAAGACGTAAATCTATCCCTTCAACATCTAAAGGGGATTTTTTGACTTTTGCTGGAGTAAGATAATATGCCTCCCCGTTGCGTTTATAAATACAAATAATCCCTTCTTGTTTTGCTGTCTCAAGCACTGATGCAAAGTTTTTCCTAGCTTCGCTAAAGTTATATTGTCTCATCTGTCACCTCCAATACTGTAATGCCCATTTGTTTAGCAACATTTATTAAGTTTTTATCTAACGTAAGTAATGGACTACTCGTTAGTTCTGCACATTGAATGAGATAAGCATCATACGCATAAATATTAAAATTCTTGGTTATATGCAAAGTGCGCTCTAGCGGCACATCTATAAACTGTATGGGGATTGACTTGTAAATTTTTAATGCTTTCTCTGCCTCTGCCAAATCAATCATTCTTCTTTTGAACATGGCTGAAAAAGCGTTACCGATTTCCCAATGTACAGAAATGGGCGCAGCTAATGATGCCCCAATTGTTATCTCAATATTTTTAAGTACATATGTACCACTATAGACATAATTAACTGATTTGTACAGATGCACATCAATTTTTAGGAGCGAAGAAGAATCATAAGAATTTGATTTATTGAGTTTAATTGATTTAATAATGTATTGTGCAGTAAGTGCCAAATTATGCCAACGAGGATGTAGACCTCCCCCATTTTTGAGGGGTGTAGATCTTGTAACCATATAATTAAAATACTGTAAATTTCAATTTTGGAGTCATTCTACCACCTCAATGTTGCAAATAACCGGTGGGCAACAGTGGCGAATTTTTTGCATATTTTAGAAAAATGCGACGCTTTTGCCCATCTATGTTGATTTACATTATTAGATTTAATGTCACTTTTGACTAAATGAAAGATCATACTCAACATTAAAGACCATGATCTATCGGGACTTGACATGTCGGCAGGAGCAACTTGTTATATCCCGCGAATTTTTTACTGAATCCTTTAGTCCCCGAAGCCTTCATTAACTATTACACCGTTCTTAAACCACATGTCGTAACCCAAATCCCCCCATGTTTCATCCCCAAGAATGGAGGCAGAGAACTCATAGTTATTTTCAATTGAAATCATTGATATGTGAGCACTTTTGGCGTTTAGTTCATCACCCCACGTTTCTTTTAGCTCTTCAATTCGACTTTTGATTTCCAAAAATCTCTTTCTTACCAAATCGATATATCCATTAAGGCTAGAAACATCAGGAATTACCAATAACTCACCGTATAAAGTAAAAGATATGCCCTCGTATGAAAATACCCAGCAGTTTCCTTTCGACGAATACGAGTAAACAATATTTCCAACACTTACTCTTGGAATTTTTTTCGGCTTAAAGAACATATGGTCAACCTACGAAAGATATAATGTTTTATCTTGGACGGGCGCGGCGATAAACTGATTAATCGGAGTCGCGGGCTGTCACTGCGTCCGTCGTCGATGTGCTCGTTAGATTTTTATGGAAACTTGTGTTTTATCTTATCATATATATATGAAGTCAAAAGCCCCAAAATTAGAGCAGATATTGACGAAACTATGCTTAATGCTAAGTTATGAATATCTTCACCAAAGCCATTTGATTTGTATCCAAAGTATTCTAGCACATCTTGGCTTAAACCAGTCATATAGAAAATGGGTATTGAAAACAAGAAGTAATTGATTAATGTCTTGATAATCTCACTGTTATTAAAGTTTTTTGCAAATGTATAATCTGTTAAGAGTTTGTTTTGAAAATCAGGATGGTTTCTGTACTTGAGACGTGATGTAATTCTATAATATTTCCAAACTAAAAAAACAATTGCATATATTGCAAGACTACCCAGATTTTCAGTTAGAACTTTAAATATTTCTCTATCATAAGGAATGAGTGATATTATTACAGCGATGTTGGCAAAAGTGACGCCAAGCCAGAATATAGCCATTGTGTTAAGATATGATATATGCTCTTTTGATGGAGATATGTTACTTTCCGATTTAACATCAATGACATTTTGTTTTCTTTTCCTGCTCTTTTTGCTCATGGTTTAAATACTTATGATAAGTGTTGTAAATCTAAC
>JAGUWT010000178.1 GCA_020062205.1 Thermodesulfovibrionales bacterium | reverse complement strand
GGGATTTGAGATTTGCCCCGAACTTGATTCGGGGTTGAAATTTGAAATTAATTATCATCTTCCCACCTCCAGAATTTCTGGTTTTACCTTTCTCAAAAACATAACACAAAAAGCTGTTATAACGCCTTCAATTAACATAACTGGCAGATGGGCAACAACCACTGCCTTTGCAACATTCGAAAAGACCTCCCCTGTGCTTACAAGAGACAAGGCAACTAAGATAGCTCCAAGGCCAGCACCTGCAGCACCTGCAGCAAAACCTGAAAAAATACCCAGAAGGTGATTACCCTTTCGTATGGACAGATTAAAAAGATAATAGGCAATGACCCCAGGGACTGCCATATTGAATGTATTAACACCTAAGGTTGTAAATCCGCCAAACTGAAAAAGTAGTGCCTGTAAAGCAAGTGCCACAAGAATGGAAGGGAATGCCATCCATCCCAAAAGGATACCCAAAAGTCCATTGAGGACCAGATGGACACTTGATGGACCTACTGGCACATGGATCAAAGAAGCTACAAAAAAGGCAGAGGATAAAACAGCCACCTCTGGTATCCTTTCATAATCCATCTTTTTAAGACCCAGTGTTACCCCTCCAGCAGATAACAGGGCACCCGCAATCAATACGGGTGCCGACAGAACTCCTTCTGATATATGCATTATTTCATCTCCCTTGTTTTTACCCACAGGACAGCACCAATTTCAACAGGATATTCTTTGCCTTCATGCTTTAATTTAAAGTCAGCAGTATTAAGGGCTGCAAATCCCCACCACCCAGCATTTGGCATTGCATAAGTGAATACACCATTTGCATCGGCCTTAGTGACCTGAGTTATATATGGTTCATCAGGCGCCTTTATCTTACCACCTTCATTGTAGTATTCAACCTCAACCTCTGCATAAGGCACGGCCTTACCATCAACCTTTACAATCCCCTGAAATACATTTCCTGCCCAGAGTCCATAAGGCCTTGTAAGTGGCACTATTTCTGTTTTAAGTCCTATCTCACTATCCCATCCTTCCTCAAGACCGAGGGCATTCACTATAACCTTTGTGTAATGAACAATGAAGGTCTCCTCTGCGGGTTCCCAGTAAGGCGCTGGTTCGACAGAGAAGATGTGGTCGCCGGGCTGCTTGATCTTATATGAAGCCTCCCATGTAGTAAAACCTTTTACAACATTCTTTTTCAGGGTTTGTAGGAGATCGTGCTTGTTCCCGTCTACCATAACGCCAAATGCCTTTGGCATTTCCATGTTCATATAATGTCCTTCAAAGGGATGGATAAATTTTACTTGAAGGATTATATCCTTTTTGTCCCCTTTTGAAACAATGTCATCAGAGGGTATGATAATACCAAAATGCGCCCAAGAAAGGGAGAAAGATAACATAAGTATCATCGTTGTTAAAATTGCCTTAACCAGTCTTTTCTTCATAGTTAAAACCTCCTTAGCCTGTCATTCCGTGCTTGACACGGAATCCAGTTTTTTCAAAACACGCTGGATTCCTGCTTTCGCAGGAATGACTCTTAATTTTTTTATTGAAGCCCCATTTAAGTTTCAAAATTTGTTTAGAAATAGGCATTTAACCTTATTCCATAAATAAATCCATCCCGGTCTTCTTCCTGCTTCATGTTGTCATTTATATACTGGATATTAAAGGTTACGTCGCTGAAATCTGATATCTTGAATTTGGTGTAAGCCTCAATAGCATTAGTGTTATCTATAGCTGCCTTATCTGCGCCGGGCAGGTATGCATACCCAATGCCGATTTCGTCATTTTCCCTTCCCCACAATTTACCGTTTATATTGACGCCTCCGGAATAAGCTGATTCATGATCTATAACTGCAGCATCATTCTGCCACCCTAACCTTGCAAAGACCCCTATGATTGAGCTTAGCCGCTGATCCGCAGAAATTCCAACCCCCTGCAGTCTCTCTTCACCCGTTCTATCCCAGTCCTGAAACCTTTTGCTAGTCGTGAAACCATAAATCCTATAATTACCCTTACCGAGGGCCGTATCAAGTGCATAGCCGATTTGAAGCGCATAATAATTATAGTCTTTGAAACTTTCATCTCCTGCTTCATATTTTGTATTCATCATCAACCCCCTAATAGAAAAGTTCGCTATTCCCAGTTCTATCACACCTCCAAGGTCGTAGGAAGGTAAATTTACGTTTCTGTGATTTACAAATATCTCATTCATAAACTGGCTAACCTCGTCATTTGCAAAATTATTATCGTCAATGTAAGCAGTAGCATCTATAATACCCCCTGTTATCCCAAGTGATACATCTTTCGACAATGCGAAGGTGTGCTTATACCAGGCTTCGAGGAGATAGTCTCTATTCCTGCCATTAATGTATTTCAGATCATCTTCGAGATCATCTGCATAAGGTACCAGAGAAAAGGGAGCTATAGTATTTAATGCGCCTCCAGCAGCGTAACTGAGGGTTATCTGAAATTCGTCTTTATCTGTGGGATGAAGGTTTACCCCGAGATCAAGGACACCTGATCCTCTGCCAGTATCTTTAGCCCCTTCAGAGTCAAAGTTACCATACTGGTAGATTCCTGTTAAAGTACCTTCTATAGTTAGTTTTTCATTTAAATCAAGAGCTGATACACAGATGGGCGTAATAACAACTATCAAAACAGCCAATAATTGGTGGGAAAGGATTTTCTTAAATATCCCTCGTGTCATAAATCCTCCTTCATAAAAGTAAATAAATAAAATGAGTTTTGTTAATCAAAAGAGGTTATAGATGCTCTGCCATGAACAAATAAGTTTTATCTATTGTCCCCCCCTTTCCCGCAGCAAATAAAAAAGCCGCGAAAGCTTTTAGGCCTACTGGCCTTCTTTTAAGCCTTCGTGGCTTTAGAGTTCTAAAAAACACTATATCACAGATTTTTTTAATTTGCAACAAAAATTTTATGGTTTTATACTTAGAGAATGAATAACCCTGTAGCAATCTGCAAGGTATCAAAAAATGAACAATTTGCACAATCTCTTATAGTCATTCCTGCGTAAGCAGGAATCCAGGGTTTCCTGTGAAAACAGGAATCCAATTCATTTATTAGTTCACTGCTTTCGCAGAGCCTGCCCCGTACTTGATACGGGGGACAGCGTCTGAATTCCCACTTCCCGCTTTCGCGGGGACAAGTTTACCCCTGCGGAAACAGGGGTGGGAATGACATAAGGAAACCCTGTAGCGAGGTAGAGGGAATTATTGACTTAAAGGAAGCCTTTTGATGAGGGTTTTGGCTGCATTCATCTTTTATACCATTTTATTCAGTATGTTCCCAGTCAGTGCACTATCAGATCTAATCGTCCATGACATGGTTGTATCTAAAGGCAAGGAGGTCATGCTCAGGGTCGAGACAAAGGGAAAGCTCTTCAGCAAAGGCGGTGAAGTCGTAGAGTTCTTCGTTGATGGGAAGTCAATCGGAAAGAGTCTTTCAGGTGGCGATGGTTCTGCATTCAGACACTTCGCTCCCCTAAAGACTGGCTTACATCGAATAACCGCAAGGTACGATAGGGATGAGGGTAATGGATTGCTTCTTGTTTTAAAGAAGGGGTCGAGGATTATCTTTGTTGATGTAGAGGGCAGCCTATTAGAGAGTTTTTCAATGAAGCCGAGGCACAGAAGCCAGAAGGCGATAAAGGAGATCCGCAAGAGATTTCCGGTCGTCTTTCTCCAGACAGGTCTTCTCGGTATAAAAGCCATCAAGGCATGGCTGAAAAAGAATGAATTCATAGAGTTACCTTTGGTTTCGTGGAGACAGGGAGCAATATTTGATGAGATAAGCGAAAAAGGATTTAAGATTAAGGCAATAATTGGAAGTCCAGATGTAATCAAGTCTGCAAAGGAATATAAACCCATGGCTTTCAGTTTCGAGGAGGCAGAGGATGCAGTGGAGGTGAAGGACTGGGAAGAGATTATCAGGAAGCTGAAATAGTTTCAAATACCCTGAAATAGGCAGGAAAGGCTGTCTCAGTCCGCCTCAGGCGGATTATAATCGACAGATTATTAATATGGCAGTCGTAAGTGCCTTAAACCTAAAAGGATTCCCGACAAGCGGGAATGACAGAACCCTTGCTATCCCTTCCATTGTCATTCCGGCTTGTCCGGAATCTCTCTTCTCTGCCACTCTTCACTGAGCGGATACTCCACCCGTCACTGAAGGGTTACTTCGGCAATTGTTACATAATTGACAGAATTATTATTAAAAATAGATAATTAAATATGCTCAGGAGATATAATTCATTCGGCTCGTATATAAAGAAGCGATTTGGCACCACTGTATATAAGGTAAATGTAGATGCAGGCTTCACATGCCCTAATCGGGATGGAACAATCAGTACATTGGGCTGTATCTATTGTAACAATGATAGTTTCAGGCCGGACTCATGTAAGCCTACCCTTTCTATAAGAGAACAGATCAGTAATGGTATCGCCCATATTAAAAAAAGATACAAAGCTGAGAAGTTCCTTGTTTACTTTCAGCCATATACAAACACCTATGCCCCTGTTGATGAGTTAGAGC
>JAGUWT010000155.1 GCA_020062205.1 Thermodesulfovibrionales bacterium | reverse complement strand
TTATACCACCAAAACCGCTTGTTGAGGAGAAACCGAAACCGGTTAAAGGGATAAGAGAATTCGGCAATATGGAATTCCCAAATCTCGTAGATATGTATCAGGTTGTTGGAGACCAGGGGGTAAGGATACTGGATAAGGAAACCGCCGAGTATGTAACATCAAGGTATGTATATGCACAGGCATTCACTGTAGAAAATACTCTTACCCTTTATGGCATCTCACTCGCTATGCGAAAGTTTGGAGGGGATGGTACGCTCTATATTGATATCGTAAAAGATGAAGATGGGAAACCTGGTTTTTCAGGTGAAAGGTCACTTCCTGTTTCCATGAGTGATATACGGTTTCGTCCTGGCTATTACTGGCTTGATTTTGCCTTTGCAAAGGGTAAAGAACCTATGCCTGTTTTAACCCCTGGTAAATACTGGATAATTCTCAGGCATTCAGGAGAGGCGATAGTGAACTGGTTTTATATCCCTGGCAATCCATATGGCGACAGCGATGATACCCGTTCAACAATAAAGGGGTATAAATGGGAGGACATATTGAATTATGATTTCGTGTTTAAGGTGAAAGGTATGCTGGAGTGAATAAATGTGTTTTCCCTATCTTTCTGATTTTCTTATTTCTATTTTCCACAACTGCCCTTTCATCCGAAATAAGTCAAAAAGCAAATCCGCAACTTACTAAAACACACGTCCAGAAACTAAAACGTATTGCAGGAATTATATCCTCTGAAATAATAAAAAGGAGCATAAAAACAGTGAGTGTGGAGGATTTTACAGACATTAAGGGCAGGCCTTCACCAATAGGGAAGAAGATGAGAGAGGAATTTGTAAAACAATTGATGTTTATTGGTAAAACAAATTTTAATATTGTAAATAATGGTTCAGATGTTATTATCAGAGGAATCCTGATTCCATTTAAAGAAGATAAAAAATGGCGACTGGATATAAAGGTAATTTCATCAGATACAGGTCAAATCATTACATCTTATTCGGGGATTTTAAAAAAACTAAAAACAGAACGTAGGAGCTTTTGATATATTATTAAGTCAAAAGGTTAAGTGATTTATGCCTGTATTAAAATTTAAGAGTTTTGAAGACCTGGATAGGCTCGAAAAAGAGGGGAAGGGTATAACATGGCATTTCACACCGGATGAAATTTATCTTAAAAAAGCTCTTAGATTTCACATTAAAGTTCCATCCCCTCATGGTGTATATAAATTTAAGACATTTGAAGAGGCTGAAAAATGGGAAATAGAACAGTGGGTAAAAAGTGGAACTTTTAGAAGAACTCGTTAAATTATGTGATGCACTCAACAGTGCAAAAATCCGATATGTAGTAGTTGGAGGATGTGCTGTTATCCTTCATGGATATTACAGAACTACTCATGATATTGATCTCGTAATAGACCCTTCTTACGGAAATGTCAAAAGTCTGAAAGAAATCCTCTATAAGTTATATGGTTCAAAAGAAGTGTTTGAGATTGCAGATGATGATATATCGAGATATACTGTTGTCAGGTTCGCACCTGAATCAGAAGAAATAGTAGTTGATCTTGTAGGTAAAATAGGTGAGGTTACATTTGAAGTAGCTATTAAAGATATTGAAGCCATAGAACTTAATGGAGTGAAGATTCCATTATTAGGGCTTCCCACGCTTATAGAGACTAAAAAAGGAGTAAGACCAAAAGACAAAGAAGATTTACTTTTTCTTATAGGTAAAAAAGAATATCTTGAAAGGCAGCATAAAAACAAATCATGATAATTAGTCCTGTGTTTTTATCACTTATAAAAAATCAGGATCATCGTGGAATCGAGTGGGTAAAAAGTGATAGATAAGAGGATGCAACATGGCTTTTAATAAAGAGAAAAGCAAATTATAGAAGGGTAATAAATCTGTCATGATTACTCATCTCTCTGTCATTATCCGGCTTGACCGGATAATCCAGATATTCAGGGGAAAGAGTTTTACCTCAATACCCTTGTGATCAGGCAAATACACAGAACAAGAATATTTCTGGATTCCCCGATCGAGTCGGGGAATGACAATTTGCTATCAGTATTACCCACTCGATTACGCGAAGAGCCAAAAATCAATTAGGGAGGATAGTGTGAAGAGGTTATTTTTAATAAAATTAATGTTATTGACGATCCTTTTCTCCTGTGCCCCCCTGCAGGAGATAAAAAAAGATATACCAGAAGCAACGATTTCAGAAGGTGGATTGCCGAGAATCGTTGCAATTATGCCTTTTCAGAATGAGACTGAGGAGATCGGCATCGCTAATCAGTTACGGAAGACATTTTATAACCACTTCAGCTCAAAGACATACAGGGATATTGAACTTTCAGTTGTTGATGAAAAGATTGTTCACCTCGAAAAGTCATCAGGAAAAAGTATCTTACAACTGACACCTGAAGAAGTATGTAAAGGATTAGAATGTGATGGAATCATCTATGGTAAGGTTACAGACTATAAGAAGGTGTATGCAGGAGTATATTCTCAGCTTGGAGTGGAAGCAGAGGTCTGGATGCTGAATACAAGGACAGGGAAAGAGGTCTTTAAGATAAAGGATTCTGTAAGGTACCATGAAGGCGGAGTACCGACATCTCCATTGGGAGCGATAATGACTGCAGTTTCAACCGCTATGAATATCAGGGAGATTCAGCAGGTGAGGGTAGTAAACGAGCTCTGTTATAAATTTGTTGAGAAGATTCCTTCTCCAGAGGGAATGACTGTAGAGGACAGACCTGTTATCAAAGAAGTCCTTACCAATGTAAGGGAGGGGCCCTTTGGTAAAGGTAAGATAATCAGAGTAGGACTTGAAGGAGAGAAAGGATTAGTAGCAACCTTTGATATAGGCAACTTCAAAAAAGGAATCCTGATGAAGGAGACAAAACCAGGAATCTACTTGGGGGAATATCTTACAATGCCAGGGGATAATACAAAGGATATGCCGGTGATTGCATACTTGAAAAGACCAGCAGGGCTTGAAAGTCAGTGGATTGATGTGAGTGGTCTTGTGACCATTGATACAGCGCCTCCTCTACAGATAAAAGGACTGAGAGCAAGAGGCTTTCAGGACAGGATAGAACTCTCCTGGGATGTGATAAAAGATACCCCTGACCTGAAAGGATACATAATTCTGAGAAGTGAACAGCCATTGAGTGGGTATGCAGAAGTTGCGCGAATCGAACACAATAATTTTGAAGACAGGACAGTAAAAACAGATACAGTTTATTACTACAGGGTTGTTGGCTGTGACCTTGCAGGGAATGAATCAGAGTTTACAAGTCCTGTCAGGTCTTCACTCATCTCAAAGGAACCAATTATCCTTACAGGTGAACTCACAAAAGATATCGTACTATCTGGGATTTATGTAATAAAAGGTGAACTCAAAGTCCCCCGTGGGATATCTCTTACCTTAGAACCTGAAACGAGAATAATGTTAGAGGAAGGTGCTTCCATAAGTGTTTACGGAACAATAACCGCAAATGCAGGGGAGGGTATGGTTGAATTTACTCCGGCTGGAGACAAGCAATGGAAGAATATCATTGTTGATAGTGGGCAGATAGCAATGAAAGGGGTCCGTGTAAAGGGTGCATCAATTGCAATGCTTCTGCAAAATGCACAGGGGACCTTAGAGA
>JAGUWT010000114.1 GCA_020062205.1 Thermodesulfovibrionales bacterium | reverse complement strand
TCCTCTGTAAAGTCCTTGGCATCATGCGGATGGATTCCAACTGATGAGTAAATAAAATCATATGTTTGAGAAAGTTCAAGTCCTCTGATATTCGCTTCGAGGTCAGAGCCAATCGTAATTATCGCTTCAATACCTGCTTCTTTTGCCCTCTGAATAACCTCTTCCCTATCAGCATCAAAAGCATTCATCTCAAGATGGCAATGGGTGTCAATAAAAGTAATGAGGGATGAGGGACGAGGGATGAGGGAAGAATTACTTGGTTTTACTGCCGACTGCTGATTGCTGACTGCTGACTGCTGACTATGCACCGAATTTTTTCAGTCTCAGGGCATTGGCAAGGGCTAAGGGCATGAGGTTGATTGTGGGGAAGATACCCAGCTCACCCTTTATACATTCCCGTTCACTGAATGTCTTGCAGGTGTTGCCGAGCACATAGGGGGATTTTAACAGGAGAGGGACAGGATGCCAGCTATGGCTTTTCAGGACAGAAGGGGTTGAATGGTCTCCTGTTATAATAAGGACAGCAGGATTCATGTTAAGAATTTCAGGGATGATTTTATCGAACTCTGCAATCTTCGATGCCTTGCCTTCAAAGTTCCCATCTTCACCATAGGAATCAACTTTCTTTACATGCAAAAAGATAAAATCATAATCATTGTAATTCTGTTTGAGGAAATCAATCTCCTCCCTGATATCACCTTTTATTGTAGGTGCATCCATGCCAATCAATTTCGCAAGGCCGCGATACATGGGATATGCTGCGATACACAGGGGCTTCAGTCCATATATTTCCCCGAAATCCGGGATATCCGGCACTTGTGAAAATCCGCGAAGAAGGATAGAGTTTGCCTTTGGTTCACCCTGTATCACCGTTGCGATACTTGATATTAACTTCTCAACAACCTTTGCAACACGTTCTGCAGCCGGGATTTCCGGGGTGACGCTGATTGGCGGGTTTCCCTCTTTCTGTGGGTCGGTATCCTTTATTGAGGCAGAACCTTTTGGTAATGCCTCAGGAAACCTGAGTATAATAGCAAACCTGTGTTCCATTCCAGGAGCAAAAATTACTTCGGCATCATCAATCTTTCTGATTTTTTCTTGTAGCCTCTCTGTAATCTTTCTGCTTTGATCAGTAGGAATCCTTCCTGCACGCCTGTCTTTAATAATGCCTTGTTCGATGGTCGCATAATTTGCCCTTAGTGCAATATCAGTCTTTTGAAGCTCTATGCCAAGACCAAGCGCTTCGAGCACCCCTCTTCCTATCTGCCATTCAATCGGGTCGTACCCAAAGAGTGAAATATGGCCTGGACCACTTCCAGGGGTTATACCCATAGAAACAGGGACATGAAGTCCACATGCAGACTCTTGAGCAAGCGCATCGAGGTTTGGTTTATGTGCAACCTCAAGCTCTGTCTTTCCATTTATTGGAAGCCCTCCGAGCCCGTCAAGGACAATGAGAAGTATGTTTGCGTTGTTTCTCTGGATTAAATCCTGAATCAGTTTCTGCATCTTAAAAAGATAATACTCGAAATTGGTAAGGGTTTTCAAGCAGGATGGGAAATCCTGCAACAAGATCAGATGCATGGAATCCAATTGACGCATGGCGATAGATGCCGGCGTCAATGTTTGCAATCATCTCTTCATTGAATTGTGCCTTGAGCATGTAAACCCATCCCCAGTGTACTGTAACAGTAATAGCTTGTCATTCCTGCGGAAGCAGGAATCCAGAAAGCAAACATACTGGATTCCGCATCAAGTGCGGAATGACAAATGAAAGAAAGTTTCTATTTTCGGGGCAACGACATCGATTGTAAAGCTGTTATGGATACACTACACTATAGGAAGTGTTCTGGCAGATGATATTGGATTTTTTTAATGAGTAGGGGCTTTTAACGGCAGAGGTGAGAAGTACTTCCTAAAGTCTGCGTTAAAAATTTCTGAAAAAGATGTTATATTACAACAGGTAATCACAATAGAGAGTAATTTAAGGATGCTTCGAGCTATTCCGAATAAACAAAAATACACCTCCAGAGAGCGGTATAGAGGTTTATTCTTTGGAAAAATATAACAGCAACATAAAAATATAATGCTAAAATATACAAAAAGCGAGGTGATGTTATGGTTACGAAAAAAGACGAGCTAATTTCAATGGTCGAGTCTTTACCGGTAGACATAAAAACTACATTAGTTGAAAAGATTCTCAATAGCTTGCATCCATCACAAAAAGAAATAGATGCATTGTGGGCAAAAGAAGTTGAAAAGAGAGTTAAGGAAATTAAAACCGGCAAAGTCAAAACTATTCCAGGCGATAAAGTTTTTAAGGAAATTCAAGAAAAATTTTATAGATGAAATACTCCTTCCATCCCGAAGCAAAGGAAGAGTTGCTTGAAGCGATAAATTATTTTGAAGAATGCCGATCAGGACTCGGCTTGGAATTCTCGAAGGAAGTCTTCTCAACAATTCAGCGGATAATCCATTTTCCCTCAGCATGGTCTAAATTTTCAGAAAATACGAGAAGGTGTTTAACCAATCGTTTCCCATTTGGTGTGATTTATCAAATTATTGAAGGAGAAGTCACAATAATTGCAATTATGCAATTGAACAGAGAACCTGACTATTGGAAAAAGAGAATAAAGTAAAACATAACAAATAAAGACAGAATTTCAGCCTATGGTTGGAGGCTTGTTTATGAGTAATCCATTTATCCGCCCAGCTCTTTTTCTCTCCCAAATGCTATTTAGTATTATTACGCCACCCTTGCTGATGCCAAGGATAGCGAAATTGCGATTTACTCGCCTTTTTATTTCGTTTTGTTTTGGGCGTGCGTATGGCAATCGCTATCAAAACATAATTGACTCTTTTCAGGGGCGGTATGGCTTGGCGATGGCTGAAGGTCTGGCAAGAGCCAAAGAGATAGCCGGGGATGGAATTTCTGTTGTAGCGGATTGTGGAACGGGAACAGGCTTTGTAACCAGACAAGCAGCCGAGCAGTTTCCTCATGCCACCTTTATTGCATTTGATATCCTCGAAGGAATGCTCACACAAGCGCGAAATAACTGTAAGGACATTCCCACAGATGTTTTTTATGTGCAGGCAGATGCTTTTGCTCTGCCGTTAGCCGATCAATCGGTAGATTTGCTGTTGGCGCAAAATACTATGCCTTGTTTTGCAGAGTTTGCCAGGGTGTGTCGGCCCGGGGGGATGGTTATTTATGTCGACAGTTCTGCCGGATGGATAGCTAACATAGCGAAGCGGCTGGTGGAGAAACACCGGTTATTCGAAAGAGTGATGGGCGAAAGAGTTGATTTAGGTTTTTATGTATTGGCGTGCAAAACTTCGATAGAAAAAGAACCTAGTAAAATTTCTATAAAAGGGAAAACCAAACAACAAAGACTGACCAGTCTGTTGCGTTGTCCACTGGATAAAAGCAAGGTCATAGTAGAACAGGATTACCTGTGTTGCGAGCATCATCATCGATATCCCATTCACGATGGATTTCCTGTAATGTTGGAGAGAAATGCAATATCAACGACAAAATGAAAAGAGCCATATAACACTTATAAGTCCCCGTTCTGTCAAGAGGAAAAACAATCCTGATCGGGAATAAAAATAAATTCTATTTCCTTATTTATTTAAAAGATTGCCCAATAGCTCCGACTTGGTTTCCAACTCGGTTTCAGAACAAATTCAACCTGTCTTCATGAGTATATTTATCAATTGACTGTCTGCTTATTGCGGTTTATAATGCTATCAAATGTAGATTAAGCATAAAATATAATGTTATGTAAGGAGAGAAAACAGAAAGTCAAAGGAGGGAGCGTTCTGGGCACGACGCTATTGTGCGGAGCAGGAGACCCCTGGCAGTCAAACTGGAAACCTCAAATGGCGGAAAGGAGTAACTGTCATGGTGAAAAACGTGTTCAACAAGATTGAGTCAAATCATCCTGTTGCCCTGGCCACAGTTGGCTGGCTGGCATTTGTGCTCGGTCAGATTGTCAATCCAATCGGCCTGAAACTCATGCTTATATCGGCTGCCAGGGTCCTGCCCAGAGCGCTCTGTCCATGAGTAGATGAAACTCGCAGAACAAAACTAAAAATAATAAAAGAGAAATATTCAGCGGAAAGATAATATAAAAATCAACGGCAGAGCGAACGGCGGCTTCTACGGAGATGGACACCATCTGTGATGACGATAGGATAATGCCTAACGAATCAATGCCGGATCGCAGTGAGACTGCAAACAAAGCGACATGAAAGCTAAAGAAAAGAAAATTAGTGATGAATTACGCCCCGAATACGATTTTGATTATTCAAAAGCTGTTCGCGGCAAGTATTACAAACGTATTTTAGAAGAAGGGGCTAATGTTGTCATGCTTGAGCCAGATGTGGCCAAGGCATTTGTTGATTCAGCCGCAGTAAATGACGCACTACGGTCATTGCTCGATTTAACAAAAACAACACAGCGCCTAACAAAAAAATCCAGCGGACGC
>JAGUWT010000237.1 GCA_020062205.1 Thermodesulfovibrionales bacterium | reverse complement strand
GGTATCGGAATTGCAAATATTATTAATCTGATGAGTCCTGAAGCAATCATCCTTACCGGTGGTCTTATGGGTGCCTGGAGCATCTACATACAGGAGGCAATGAAAGAGGCATCACGGAGGGCCTTTAAGGAGTTATATGATGCAGTAAAGATCGTACCTTCTGTACTCAGAGATGATGCAGGGGTTATCGGTGCAGCAGGACTTGTCTTTGAGGAGGTTGAATGAAAAAAGATAAAAAAAGACTATTAAGAGAATATGTAGAGGCTATTGTAACTGCCCTGCTTCTCGCACTTGTCATAAGGGCTTTTATCATACAGGCATTTAAAATCCCTTCTGGTTCAATGATCCCAACCCTCCTGATCGGTGATCATATCCTTGTGAATAAATTTCTCTATGGGGTAAAGATTCCATTTTCTGATAAACGGATTTTAACATTCAAAAAACCAGAGAAAGGGAATATAATAGTCTTTAAATATCCAGAGAATCCTGATAAGGACTTTATCAAAAGGGTTATTGCTATTGAAGGTGATACGATAGAGTCAAAGGACAAAATAGTTTACGTGAATCAGAAGGCAGTGATAGAGCCTTATATCCGTCATGCAGACAACTATGTTATACCAGGGGCAAATCCGAGAGACACCTTTGGACCCAAGATTGTACCTAAGGGTAAACTCTTTGTAATGGGAGACAATCGCGATCAGAGCTATGATAGCAGGTACTGGGGTTTTGTTGATTTAACAGATGTAAGGGGGAAGGCGTTTATCATATATTGGTCCTGGGATACCCCCAAGAAATGGCCCAGGATGAACAGAATAGGGAGGTTAGTACATTGAGAAGGGCATTCTCTTTTTTTAGTCTGCTTGTTTTTATATTGCTTGTGTATGCAGGATTCAAATTTGGTATGCCCTATTATCGGTACACAGCATTTAAATCTGATGTAAAAGAGATTATAAAAATTCCTGTCGAAGGGGGTAATTTGACCGAGCAACTCAGCAACCAGGTATATGAACGTGCAAAGGAATTGAAAATACCGATAGAGAAAAAAGATATAAAAGTTACGGTAGGAGAAAAAGAGAAGACGATAACGATCAAAACATCCTGGTCCGAAGAAGTGGATATTGTGGGGATTTATCAGAGGACTCTCCAATTTACTATTGATATTGATATAAGATAGTGAAATGTTTACCGGTATCATCATAGAGATGGGCGAGGTAATTGCTGCTGAGAAGAAGGGAAGCGTTCTTCGTCTTGCTCTCAAGGCAAATGAGATTACAAAAGATGCGAGGGTAGGTGACAGTATCGCTGTCAATGGTGTATGTCTCACCTTAGTCGAGATAAAAGGTAATGTTATGAAATTCGATCTTTCTGACGAAACACTGAGGGCGACAACACACGGGCAGTTGAAATTAGGTGACCGTGTAAACCTCGAACCTTCCCTGAGGCCTGATTCAAAGCTCGGGGGGCATTTCGTCTCTGGACATGTGGATGGTACGGGAAGGATAAGGTCAAAAAAAGATTTGGGGAATGTCCTTGAGATAGAGATTGAGGCGCCTGAAAATATCATTCATTTCCTTGTTGAAAAAGGCTCAGTTGCTGTAGATGGGATTAGCCTTACTGTTGTTCATGTCCTCAAAAACAGTTTTACCGTTGTGATTATCCCACATACAGTTAGGATTACCACAATTGGATTGAAATGCCCCGGTGATCCTGTAAATATTGAGGTTGATATTATTGGCAAGTACGTTGCAAGATTTTTAGGCAGGGAAAACGATAGAGATTCAAGGCTTATGCAGACCCTTATGGAAGGAGGATTCCTTAACAGATAGGATTCAAGGAGTAAGGGGTAGGAAGGATTAGATATGGAAAAATATAAATTCAATTTGATTGACGAAACCGTAGATGATATAGCAAGCGGTAGAATGGTTATCCTCGTTGATGATGAAGATAGAGAAAACGAGGGGGATCTGTGTATGGCAGCAGAGAAGGTTACACCGGAGGCGATTAATTTTATGGCAAGGTATGGAAGGGGACTCATCTGCCTTTCACTGACTCCTGAGCGCATAGAAGAACTAAGGCTTCCGATGATGACAGATGAAAATACATCAACATTTGGTACTGCCTTTACTGTTTCCATAGAGGCGAAAAAGGGTGTCACAACTGGTATTTCAGCAGCAGATAGAGCAAGGACAATCCTAACTGCAATTGACCCGAAGACAAAACCGGATGATCTCGCAAAGCCAGGCCATGTGTTTCCCCTTAAGTCAAAACCAGGAGGAGTGCTGCAGAGGGCTGGGCAGACAGAGGGATCTGTTGATCTGGCAAGGCTTGCAAGACTTTATCCCGCAGGTGTTATCTGCGAGATAATGAGCGAGGATGGAACAATGGCACGGGTCCCTGAGCTTACGGAATTCGCAAAAAAACATAATCTCAAGATAGTCACGATAAAAGACCTTATTAAATACAGAATGCGGACAGAATCATTTGTAAGACGACTTGCAACAGTAAAGATGCCCACAGAGTACGGGGGTGAGTTTACTGCTATCGCCTACACAAATGAAGTTGACAATAATACCCATATTGCTCTGGTTAAAGGTGAGATTAAGCCGGAAGATGAAGTACTTGTAAGAGTCCATTCACAATGTCTTACAGGCGACGTTTTTGGTTCAAAAAGATGCGACTGCGGAGAACAATTACACAGGGCAATGGAGATGGTGGAAAAAGAAGGGAAAGGGGTTATTCTCTACATGAGACAGGAAGGAAGAGGTATCGGCCTGATGAATAAACTGAGGGCATATGAACTGCAGGATAAAGGTCTTGATACCGTTGAGGCTAACATAAAGCTTGGTTTCAAGCCTGACCTGAGAGACTATGGCATAGGTGCACAGATACTCGTTGACCTTGGTGTAAGAAAGATGAGGCTTATGACAAATAATCCAAAGAAGATCGTTGGACTTGAAGGATATGGACTCAAGGTAGTAGAAAGAGTCTCTATCGAAGTAAGGCCACATGAGAAAAATATAACCTATCTCATGACCAAAAAGAAAAAGCTTGGACATATGCTGGATAATGTATCATAATGTCAAAAGTTTTATGAAAAAAGATGGGAAAATATGAAACCACAGAGAGCACAGAGGGGAGGAAACGAACTCTCTTATAGCATATTGATAGTTAATACTTTCTCTGTGTTCTCTG
>JAGUWT010000044.1 GCA_020062205.1 Thermodesulfovibrionales bacterium | reverse complement strand
CAGATTCTCGTATCTGTTGAACCTTCCTGAAGGTGAAAACATTGGTAAAGCTATCAATGAAGCAATGAAGTCTATTGAATCTGAAAATGAAGAACTCAAATGGCAAATTCGACTTTGTAATGGCTAATCCTCCATTCAATGTTAATGGTGTAGATAAGGAGAAGATAAAAGAAGATAAGCGGTTTTCATACGGTATCCCCAAGCCTGACAATGGCAATTATCTTTGGATAGAAATATTCCTGAGTGCTCTCAATGAAAATGGAAGGGCCGGTTTTGTCATGGCAAATTCAGCAAGCGATGCAAGGCAGTCAGAGCTTGAAATAAGAAAAAAGATTATAGAGGATAATTTTGTTGATGTCATGATAGCTATAGGATCAAATTTCTTTTATACCGTAACCCTCCCCTGTACTCTTTGGTTCTTCGATAAAGGCAAGAAAAAGACAGACCGCAAAGACAAGGTTCTGTTCATAGACGCCCGGCATATCTATAACCAGATAGACCGTGCCCACAGGGACTTTCTCCCTGAGCATATAGAGTTTCTCTCGAACATTGTCAGGCTATACAGGGGAGAACCCATCGAGACAGATAATGGAAGTTCCATGCTGATGAAGGAACACTTCCCAAAGGGCAAGTATCAGGATATTGCAGGGCTTTGTATGGTTACCTCGATAGATCAAATAAAAAAGCATGGATATTCGTTGAACCCAGGGCGGTATGTAGGAGTTGCGGAGAAAGAGAGAGAAGATTTTGACTTCTACGAAAGATTGGAGGAACTGAATGAGGAACTGGAGCAGTTGAATGCCGAGGCGAGGGATTTAGAAGAACGCATTGCGGGAAATATCGCGAGATTAATTGAAGTGGCGGAGCAATGATAAATCAACACAGTATCTAAATATCAAAGAAGTTATTTTTGAGGTCACAAATTGGCACCTCAAGTTTGGAGGGGGAATGAAAGCTTTGATTCCTGTTGAGATGATTGAACAGAAGATTCTGATGATCCGTGGTGAAAAGGTCATGTTAGATGCCGACCTTGCAGAGCTTTATGGGGTGCCGGTGAGAGTCCTGAATCAGGCCGTCAAACGCAACATAGACAGGTTTCCAGGAGACTTTATGTTTCAGCTATCGAAAGAGGAAGACGATTCTTTAAGATCACAAATTGTGACCTTAAAGAAAAGGCGCGGAGAGCATCGAAAATACTTGCCTTATGTGTTCACGGAGCAAGGCGTCGCCATGCTTTCCAGTGTCCTGAATAGTGAGAGGGCGGTAAAAGTGAATATAGAGATTATGCGGGCATTCGTTAGTCTCCGACAGATGATTGCCTCAAATGTGGAATTGGCTCGAAAACTCGATGCGATGGAGAAGAAGTATGATGCTCAGTTCAAGACAGTCTTTGACGCCATCCGGCAGCTCATGACACCGCCTGAGACGAAGAAAAAGAAGATAGGATTTCGGAGGGAAAAGGAAAATTAATAAGGAGATGGAGCAGTTGAATGTTGTCGTTGGCTTGAACAGCAAAGATAAAACGGCGAAGATTTCTCCTTTCGGTCGAAATGACACCCTTTCTGTCATTCCGAGTGAAACGAGGAATCGTTGAGGCAAGGGGGGCTTGAGAATATAATAAAGAAAAATAATGTGGAGAGAATTATTAAATGAATGCTAATTGGAAAAGCGTACAACTTGGTGACTATTCACATATTATTCTGGGAGGGACGCCTAAGACAAGTGAACCTGCTTATTGGGGTGGGGATATTTTTTGGGCTTCAGTAACTGACTTTAACACTGATAAAAAACTTTACAATACAGAAAAAACGATTACTGAAAAAGGTCTTAATGAATCAAATACTAAACTTCTTGATGTTGGTGACATCATCATCTCAGCAAGGGGAACCGTTGGGAAGACAGTTGTTTGTGGTGTCCCAATGGCTTTTAATCAATCCTGTTATGCTCTGCGAGCAAAATCAGAAGATTTATATCAGGATTTTTTGTATTACCTCATAAACTACTATGTAAGCCAGTTAAAAAAGAAAGCAACAGGAGGAGTTTTTGATACGATTGTCACTGATACACTGAAGAGTTTGATTATCGTTCTCCCTCCACTCCCCACCCAACAAAAAATTGCCTCCATCCTATCCGCCTATGACGACCTGATAGAGAACAACCTGAAACGGATTAAGATTCTGGAAGAAATGGCACAGATGATTTACAGGGAATGGTTTGTCAACTTCCGCTTCCCAGGGCATGAGAAGGTCAAAGTGGTCAACTCCGAACTGGGGATAATTCCAGAGGGGTGGGAGGTGAAGAAGCTCGGAGAAATATGCAATATTGTTATGGGTCAATCACCTAAATCTGAGTTTTATAATGATACAGGAAAGGGGTTGCCATTTCATCAAGGGGTTACTGATTTTGGTGGAAGATTTCCTTCAGACCGAATGTATTGCACAGTGCAGAATCGTATCGCAGAAGCAGGAGACATACTCTTTAGTGTCCGCGCTCCCGTTGGCAGGATCAATATTGCAAACAAGCAAATAGTAATCGGCCGTGGGTTGTGTGCGATTCGAAGCAAGACGGGTTCGCAAGCGTTTGTCTATCAGCAATTAAAGAATGAATTTAGCGAAGAAGATATCATGGGCGGGGGTACAATATTCAAGTCCATTACGAAAGATGATGTTTATGGAATCAAAGTAGTAATGCCTATAGAAAAGGTTGTGAGAAATTTTGAAGAAATAATTAAGCCTATCTTTGAGCAGCTTGAAAACCTCTATGAGAAGATAGGAAATCTTCGAAGCACTCGCGATTTTGTATTGCCGAAATTAATCAGCGGGGAGATTGATGTCGAAAACGCTAATATACTTTTAATAGATGACTTGATACAATTAGCTGATTGAAGTAAAAAAATAAAACAGAGAATATCCGAGGGGAAATATGCCAGATATCGAAAACAATTTAGTAATTGGAAGTCAGCTTAGAAAGGCGCGAGAGCTTCTGCAATTAACACCCGCAGAGGCAGCGCAACTAATTAAGGTCGATGAAGAAGAGATAGAGGCATGGGAAAAAGGATTATCAAGACCATCTTTAAAGCAACTCGAAGAATTAGCAAGGGGTTATGGTAGGGAGATAGACTATTTCTTAAGGAAAACTCCTAATCCTCCAGAGAAAATAGAATTCAGAGGGAAACCAGGTCAGTCAGTAAAAAGTATCCCTGCACAAGCTAAACTAATTCTTGCAAGATTTGATGAACTATGTAGGACAGCTATCGAAATTGAGCGCCTTTTAAATAAACAACATGGGGTAAGTCTCCCAAAATTCACCGCTTCTGATTCTCCCAAGACTGTAGCACAATACCTTAGACAAAATTTCGATGCTAACGATAAACCTCTTGCAAACTTAAGAGACCATATGGAGACGGCAGGAATTCGTGTTTTCGAATTGCCTGTCCCTGAAGATACTTTTTCTGGTTTCTCGTTTTGGCATTTAGAGTACGGCCCTTGTATTCTTCTTAATTCAAATGACCCTATCGGAAGAAGAAACTTTACGTTGGCCCATGAATTGGCACATCTCCTTTATGACCACGGCTCTTCTCTTTGCTACATACATTTAAGTTTTGGTAGGACAACAAAAAGTATAGAATCAATAGCGAATCAAGTTGCTGTTGAATTGTTGATGCCTAAAAGCGGGATAGTAGACGATTTTCAAAAAAGAAATCTTACAAGCCATCCAACTGAAAAAGAGCTTATTGCAATGGCTGCCAAATGGAACGTAAGCTTTCAAGCATTAAGCTATAGATTAGAAAATTTAAATTTAATAGCCCAAGGCATTACAGACAAATTTGTTGAAAGTAAGCCAAAACATTTTAGACGTTCAAAAACTCCTACATGGGAAAGAAGACTCGGTAAAAGATTTGTAGCGACATCAATCGAAGCCTATCAGAAAAATATTATTTCTATTGGTAAACTCGCGCATGTGTTACAGATACCTATTAGAAAAGCGATGGAGAGAATAGCGGGTGTCGTTAAGGAATAGCTGCTTATGAGAAAAAAGGGATACCAACCTGGATTATTTCAATATGTTTTTGACACCTCATCGCTTATCAATATTGAGCGCCTTAAAAAGATGGAACATCTAAGGAAACGAATTGGCGAAATAATAATTCCAGAAAAAGTTGCAGAGGAAATTAATCATCCTGGTAAACCGCTATCAAATCTAGTTCAAAAGCACCCTCATGTTGTGGCTAAATTTAATGGTAGAGAAGAAGAGGAAGAATATTTGAGGATATTAAGACTACCGGGCATGGATCCTGGTGAAGCTGCTGCAATTGTAATCGCCCTCAGAAGAAAATTGCCTTTAGTTGTAGACGATAAAGTGGGTAAGGCAACAGCCAAGAATTATGGACTTCAAACGTTAAGTTGGAAAGATTTCATAAATGGCGCTATTCCGGTTAGAGAAAGATAAGCAGAAAGCAATGTATGTTGATTGACTATTCTGAAAATGCATTAGTTGAATTACCCGCTATTGAACTATTTCAGTCTCTCGGATACCCATGTCAAAACTGCTACACTGAAACCTTCGGCGACAAGGGCACTCTCAGCAGGCAGACATTCTCTGATGTAGAGAAGTTGATATCGAAAAATAGTTAGGCGTATAATAGGCGTATAACGTGAAGGAGGTACTCACAATGCATAAAGGCAAAGTAAATATAACGCTGGATGAAGATTTGATAGAGTATATCAAATCATATGCCGAGGAACAGAGAACCACGGTCTCTGAAATTCTAACCCAGTTCATTCTAAACCTGAAGAGGACGAGCGAGAGGGAGCCAATGGAAATAATTCTTGCTGATCCTGATTTTAAGGAAAGTCTTCTTGATTGTATTTCAAAGATCAGGAGCGGCAAAATGAAATGGTTCACCTATGATGAGGTCTTTTGATGGAAGTGTTATTCAGTGATGTGTTCGTAAAATCCCTCAAAAAGCACAGTTCAATAAAAAAGGAAATCCAAAAGAAAGTGGATATGATAATGGAAAACCCTATCGCCCTCGGCGAGCCATTAAAAGGAAACTTCCGGGGATATTACAGCAGCCCTGCCAAGAAAAATTTTCTCATAATCTACCTGTATTGCAAGGCATGCAGGGCGAGGGGTGATGACAAAATAGTTCTCTGCAAAGATTGCACAGCGTGCAAGGATGAGACTATCAAGTTTGTGGATATAGGACCGCATGATAAGGCATACAAGAAAAAATCATATTGGTCCTGAAAATATTAATGTTTAATGAACTGGAGCTCATCGAACAAACCGCTATTGGCCTCTTTCAATCCCTAAGCTATGATTATCTTGACTGCTACCATGAAACCTTTGGCAAATCAGGAACTTTAGGCAGAGAAACCCCGTCAGATGTTGTCCTTATCCCAAGACTAAAGCAATCCTTAATATCTCTCAATCCATCAGTATCCTCTGAAGCAATCAACCTTGCCATTGAGGAACTGATCCGTGACCTCCTTTTGCCAAAACTGATAAATGGGGAGATTGATGTAGAAGGGGTTGGATATAACCATTAAAAATCAATAATGTTTTTTAGAAACGATGTTGATATGACAGCAGTTTTTTGTTATTATAGTCTTAATATTGGTCAACCAGAAAGGAGGTTAACTGAATGAAAACATTATCGCTTTCTGAGGCAAAGATGAAACTGAGCAGCCTGGTGGATTCTGTTCACAAAACCGATGAGGAGGTCGTTATAACAAAAAACGGTTCTCCCGCCGCTGTACTGATAAGCCCTGATGAGTTTGAGGGCTGGAAAGAGACTGTCGCTATACGCTCTGACGTCGCATTTATGGATGAGATTAAAAAAGGCTTGTCGGCTTTAAAGAAAGGTAAGGCAAAGCTCTATACCCTTGAGGAACTGTTCAGATAAATGAGCATCCGCAGACTGAAAATGTCTGACGAAACAGCGGGCTTAGTCCGTACCCTACACCCTGATTTAAAACGAAAAATTAAAGCCGCATTGCAGACTGTTTTAATTGACCCTCAGTCAGGCAAGGCATTGAAGGATGAACTTAAGGGACTGCAAAGTTTTAAAGTCGGGAAATTCAGGGTGATTTATAAAACTGCAACAGACAAGCGGATTATAGAAGTTGTGGCCATCGGACCAAGAAAGACTATATATGAAGAAACCCTGAGACTCTTGCAAAGAGAAAAATGATGAGCACATGAAGCTATGAACAAGACCTTCACCGAGGATAGCCTTATCGAGCAACCAGCCATAGAGCTTTTCAAGTCTCTCGGTTATGCGTATCAGGACTGCTATAACGAAACCTTTGGCGAGAGCGGCTCTCTCGGCAGGGAGACGTCAACGGATGTTGTCCTTATCCCAAGACTAAAGCAATCCTTAATATCTCTCAATCCATCAGTATCCTCTGAAGCAATCAACCTTGCCATAGAAGAACTGACCCGTGACAGGAGTGTTTTAAACCCTGCGAATGCTAACAGGGAAGTATACAAAATGCTCCGGGACGGGGTTAAGATTCCCATCAAGAAGGAAAACGGGAGTGAAGAAATAGAAACCATCAAAGTCATAGACTTCAAAAATCCTGAAAAAAATGACCTCTTCCTTGCCTCTCAGTTCTGGATAACAGGAGAGATGTATAAAAGAAGGGCTGACCTTGTTGGATTTGTAAATGGTCTACCCCTTATCTTCATAGAACTAAAAGCAGTTCATAAGAAGCTGGAGAATGCCTATAAAAATAACCTTACCGACTACAAAGATACTATCCCTCAAATCTTCTGGTATAACGCCTTTATAATCCTTTCAAACGGGGCAGAATCAAGAATCGGCACTATCACAGCAGATTATGAGCATTTCAATGCATGGAAAAAAATAAACAGTGAAGGAGAGGAAGGCATAGTCTCCATTGAAACAATCATAAAAGGGACATGCGAAAAATGCAGACTTCTGGACATCCTTGAGAACTTCATCCTTTATCAGGACACCGGAGGGGCATTAAACAAGATACTCGCTAAATACCATCAATATCTTGGTGTCAACAATGTCATTGAATCCTTCAGAAGTATCAAAGAGAATCAGGGGAGGCTTGGTGTTTTCTGGCATACGCAGGGCAGTGGCAAGAGCTTTTCCATGATTTTCTTTTCCCAGAAGATACTCCGAAAATTTGAGGGTGATTACACCTTCCTGATAGTTACTGACAGAAAAGAACTTGATGAGCAGATATACAGGAACTTCCTGAATGTTGGGGCTGTCACCGAGCAAGAGGTTCATGCTGAAAGCGGAGACCATCTAAGACAGCTTCTAACGGAGAACCACAGGAATGTTTTCACCCTAATCCATAAGTTTGGGGATATTAGAGAAAGTGTGTCTGACCGTTCGGACATCATTGTGATAACCGATGAAGCCCATAGAACTCAATATGACCTTCTTGCTCTCAACATGAGGACAGCCCTTCTAAACGCTGCCTTTATAGCCTTTACGGGAACTCCTCTTATGGTTGGAGAGGAACTTACCAAAAAGACCTTTGGAGATTACATAAGCATCTATAATTTCAAGCAGTCTGTCGATGACAAAGCAACGGTTCCTCTTTATTACGAGAACAGAATCCCAGAGGTTCAACTTAAGAACGAGGGCTTAAATGAGGATTTAGAGAATATTATCGAAGAGGCGCTGCTCGATGACAGACAGGAGGAGAAACTCCAGCGTGAGTTTGCAAGGGAATATCACATCATTACAAGGGATGACCGACTTGAAAAGATAGCTGAGGACATCGTAGCACACTTTGTCAGTCGTGGTTATCAGGGAAAGGCTATGGTGGTTTCAGTAGACAAACCCACAGCCGTAAAGATGTATGCAAAGTGCAGAAATACTGGAAGCAGTATATTGAAAAACTAAAAAAGGCATTGACCAGTATATCAGCAGTAAATAATCCCCCCTTGCCCCCCTTTACTAAAGGGGGGATGGGGGGATTTTCTGATAAAGAACAGATCAAAGCACAGATGCAATACATGAAAGACACTGACATGGCTGTTGTTGTAAGTCAGGAGCAGAACGAAATAGATAAGTTCAAAAAGCTGGGTCTGGACATAGCCAAGCATCGTAAAAGAATGGTAAAAGAGGACCTGGCAACGAAATTCAAAGACCCGGATGATCCGTTCAGGATAGTGTTTGTCTGTGCCATGTGGATGACAGGCTTTGATGTAAAGCCCCTCTCAACTATCTACCTTGATAAACCCCTTCGAAACCACACCCTTATGCAGACTATTGCAAGGGCTAACAGAGTATTCAGGGACAAAACAAATGGGTTGATAGTTGATTATATCGGCAT
>JAGUWT010000057.1 GCA_020062205.1 Thermodesulfovibrionales bacterium | reverse complement strand
TTTCATCTTTAATGCTTCTTTCTCTGTTGCAGAGATACTCTTTCTGACTGCATCTTCAGCCCACTTTACATTTCTGTTATTCCTCTCTGCAAGAGATTTTATATAAGCTGCTGCATCATTTGTCGCTTTTTCTGCCATCACCTTATCCATCTTTTCACCGATGCCTACTGGATGGGCTGCTCCGATATTGGTTCCAGGTGACATGGCTGCGATATGCGCAGCTAATGTTATGAAGACCCCTGCAGAGGCAGCCCTGCTCCCACTTGGTGAAACATACACAATAATAGGGACTTCACTTCCGATTATATCCTTCACAATATTTCTCATCGATGTATCCAGTCCCCCAGGGGTATCCAGCTCAATGATGAGTGCCTCAACCTTTTTCTCATGTGCCTTTTTTATACTTTTCCCAATGTATTCTGCTGAGACAGGGTTTATAACACCATTTATGGTTATCACCATAACATCTCTAACATCTCTCTTTGGTTCTTCAGAAAAGACCGGAGAAGAAAAGAAGAGGAAAAGAAAAATGAGAGGAATAATCATAAAAAAATTATATCTATTAGGAACGATAAATTGCAAATCATAGAAGCTTATTGTGTTAAAATACACCGCAAACTCTCATGAGCATAATGCTCACAAAGAAACATGAAAAATGTCCCGAACAATATAAACAACTGTCATTCCCGCTTGTCGGGGATCTTTTTTAATGAAGGATTCTGGACAAGCCAGAATGACATTTTCGTGGGAAAATGTATGTTGCATTTTTTCTCTGTGTCCTCAGTGGTTCAATTGTATTAGGTTGGTATTCCTGTGTTTTCAGAAAGGCTCAAAAATTTAAAAGAAAAAGGGCTCCTTAGGGAGATAAAAGACCGCTCATCTCCACAGGGACCAAAGATAAGATTTGACAACAGAGAATATGTAAACTTTTCATCAAATGACTACCTCGGACTTTCTAATCATCCTTATATCATTGATAAAGTAAAAAAGGCTCTTGATGCTTATGGATTTGGATCTGCTGCTTCAAGGCTCCTTGGTGGAGGAAGCACTATCCATAAGGAACTTGAGGATAAGATTGCACTCTTTAAGGGTACAGAGTCTGCTCTTATTTTAAACTCAGGCTATGCAGCAAACACAGGCATCATACCTGCTATCGCAGATGAAGATACCGCGATATTCAGTGATGAACTAAACCATGCAAGCATTATTGATGGATGTCGCCTGAGTAAGGCAAAGACAATAATATACAGGCATAAAGATGTATCTCATATCGAAGGGTTAATAGAAAAAGAAAACGCAAAGAGGAAGATTGTCATCACAGATACTGTTTTCAGCATGGATGGAGATATTGCCCCTTTAAAGGATATCTATAATATTTGTCTTAGATGGAACTCCGAACACGAAACTCCGAACTCGACACTCCTTTATATAGATGATGCACATGGTACAGGTGTCCTTGGTAATGGCAGGGGTGCACTGAGTTACTTCAATATGAAACCTGAACCTTCAATTATCCAGATGGGGACATTTTCAAAGGCCCTCGGGTCCTTCGGTGCGTTTGTTGCTGGCAGGAGGGATGTCATTGAATGGATTTTAAATACTGCAAGAAGCTTTATATTCTCAACAACACTTCCCCCATGTATTATTGCAGCATCCATGGCGGCGCTGGAATTAATAGAAAGGGATCCTGAATTAATAAAGAGACTCTGGTCAAACAGGGACAAGGTTGCTCATGGTATCAAAAATATCGGCTATGACATTATGGGAAGTGAAACACCCATTATACCTGTGAGGACGGGGACTGTCGAAAATACATTAAGGGTATCAGGGCATCTATACGAAAAGGGCATATATGCACCTACTATAAGACCCCCTACTGTTAAGGAACCAAGGATACGGATAACCGTAACTGCAGCTCATACACAAGAAGATATAGAAAGACTAATAAACGCATTGAAGGAGGTATAAAATAGAATAACCAAAAATCAAATTCCAAAATTTAAATACAATCTTTTAGGAGCCACAGAGTTCACAGAGATATTTCTTTTAATCTTTTATTTTCAAATAATTTTTCTCTGTGCCCTCTGTGTTCTCTATGGCTAACTGTATTATTTAATTTAAGATAGTCTTGGATTTGGTTATTGTAGTTTGTGATATGAAAGGTTTTTTCATAACAGGTACAGATACAGAGGTTGGTAAAACAATTGTAACTGCAGCATTGATCAAGGCTGTCAAGCTTTTAGGTCTCAGAGTATGCGGAATGAAGCCTATAGAGACAGGATGTAAAAAATCAGCGTTCAGCGTTCAGCGTTCAGCGTTCAGAGATGAATGCAGAGAGTTAATACCATCTGACGGGATGTTTTTGAAAGAAATGGCTGGCATGGATGATTCAATAGATTTCGTTACCCCGATTCGCTTTGAGAACCCCCTTGCCCCCTTCACAGCTTCTGAGATAGAAGGAATTCCCGTTGATATAGATAAGATACAAAAGGCATATAAGGTCCTTTCAAAAAAATATGAGGTGGTTATCGTTGAAGGAATTGGCGGGTTACTTGTGCCTATAAAAAAAGATTATTTTGTACTTGACCTTGCAGGAGAACTTGGATTACCAATCATTGTTGTCTCAAGGCCAGGTCTTGGCACCATAAACCACACGATGCTGACTGTTAATTATGCAATAAAAGAAGGACTTGATGTCGCAGGGATAATCATTAATTATAGTCATCCGCCTGAAAATACAATTGCTGAAAATACGAATCCGGAGGTCTTAAAAGAAATCAGTCACGTTCCGATTATAGGAATATTTCCATACCTGAAAGATTTTGAAAGTGATACCATAGAAAATGCTGCGGTAAAGAATTTGAATCTTGAGATGATTAAAAAATATATCTGATTCTATGGGAGCAATTTGTGAGAAAGCAAATTGTATTTTTTAGTTCATTACTAATTTTACTTATTTTCTTTTCACCCTTACTCAGCGAGGCATCTGATGTTGATCTTGAAAGAGGCCTGCAAAACGATTTAGAACAAAGCAAGGCTGTTATTGGGAAGTCATTTGTGCATTTAGAGTTCTGGCTTGCAAATATGCATTTAATCCAAAACTTTGTCAGAGCTGCTGATGAATCCAGCCTTCGTCTTGCCCTGAAGGTCATCAGAGTGGTTAGCAAAAAGGATTGCAAATAAAGCAGTTACAGATATTTACACCCTATCGGAGGGGCGGAGGGAGATACGTTCCAGCATCTCTTCGTCAATTTCATGAATATATTCCTTCAGGGGAAAAATCTTACTGCAGTCCATGCAGTTGAGGGTCACAGCCCTTCAACCAATAACCAGGCTTATCTTCCCGCCACAGACCTTACATCTCATGCTTATAGTATATATTGGAGAAAATCCTAAATTCAAAATGTATTTTGTCATCAGGGCAGTGAGCAGATAGCCTTGTCGAGTTCCTTAAAGGAAAGAGGATAATCAGAATGTGACATTTCAAAATAGTAATAATGTGTGACATTTCAAAATGGTAACAAACCGATGGGAAAAACCGATGAAATTTGCTTGACAAATGGTTTCTGTATCATGCATAGTTAGAAAGCCATTTTAGGAATGGTAACAAAATCAAAGGAGGAAGGATGAGTACAAGGCTTTATGTGGGAAACGTTTCCTTCAAGGCAACGGAAAAGGACTTGGGGGATTTATTTGCCCAAGCAGGTGAAGTTGTTTCTGCCAGACTGATCAAAGATGCAGCTACAGGCAGAATGAGAGGGTTCGGTTTCGTAGAGATGTCTTCAAAGGAAGACGCAATGAAGGCAATCACCATGTTTAATGGTAAACCCTTTCTGGACAGAAACATTGTTGTAAATGAAGCAAAACCACGTGAAAGGCATGAAAGAGACTCTTCAAGGGGAAGAAGTGGTTTTGGCAACATAGGGGGACGAAAGTAGACTTTCCTTTAGATTTATCCAGCCAATAAGATCAGGATTTCTTTAGAAGCATCGAGCCAGTTAAAAGGTCACGTTCTTAAGAAATTAGCTCACTTTTGATTGGAATAGGTGAAGTATGCTTTGGCAATTGACGCCAGTCATACACAGGCTTTAATATACTGTCTATGCTACAACCCGAAAAGCAACTTGAGATTATCAAGAGAGGCGCTGTTGAGGTAATCAACGATGGGGAGCTCCTTGAGAAGCTCGAAGCTTCATGGAAAGGTGGAAAACCGCTCAAGATTAAAGCCGGTTTTGATCCTACCGCACCTGACATCCATCTCGGTCATACAGTCCTTCTTGAGAAGATGAGGCAATTTCAGGAACTCGGACATGAGGTGATATTTCTCATTGGCGATTTCACTGGCATGATAGGCGACCCAAGTGGGAAGAGCGAGATGAGAAAACCCCTCTCAAGAGAAGAAGTCCTTGAAAATGCAAAAACATACAAGGAACAAATATTTAAAATCCTCGATGTTGAAAAGACTAAGGTTGTCTTTAATTCAGAATGGATGTCTGCCATGACAGCAGAGGATATGATACGTCTTGCGAGCAGATACACTGTTGCACGGATGTTCGAAAGGGAAGATTTCAAACAGAGATGGGTCAATCAGAATCCTATCAGCATCCATGAATTCATGTATCCATTAATACAGGGGTATGACTCGGTAGTACTTCAGGCTGATGTGGAACTTGGTGGTACAGACCAGAAATTCAACCTCATTGTTGGTAGAGAACTCCAGAAAGAATACGGATATGAACCACAGTGTCTCGTTCTCATGCCATTACTTGAGGGGCTTGATGGAGTCAAGAAGATGTCAAAGAGCCTTGGGAATTACATCGGCATTACTGAGTCACCGAAAGAAATGTACGGTAAGATAATGTCAACCACTGATACACTCATGCGCAGGTATTATGAATTACTGAGCCATATTTCGCTTGAAGAACTTTATTTATTGAAAGAGAGAATGGAACAAAACAAGGTTCATCCAAAACATGCCAAAGAAAACCTTGCACTTGAGATTGTTGAACGATATTGGGGCAAGGATGCAGCCCTCAAGGCGAAGGAGGAATTTGAACATATCTTTAAAGAAAAAGGACTCCCTGACGAGATCCCTGTCGTTGAACTCGAATGGGAAGAGAATGAGATGTGGGTGCCAAAGATTATGAAGCTTTCCGGTTTAACATCAAGCACAGGTGAGGCAATCAGGCTCATCAAGCAGGGCGGGGTTACTATTGATGACAGAAAACATTGTGACCCTGATGGGAAACTCCCGAAGGGAAGTTATTTATTTAAAGTAGGGAAGCGAAAATTTATGATGATAAAATCAAAGAGTTAAGACTATTTTAAAAGCCTTAAAATTATGCAAGATGTCATGCTGAACTTGTTTCAGCATCTAAAATCAATATACTACGAGACCCTGAAATAAATTCAGGGTGACAGAGACTTGTTAGTCTGTTTTTTGTAAACAAAACGTTATTCTTAGTTTAGCAGACACTTATTTTAATTAAAATAATATTTCATTCATTTGCTCATTGTATCGAACGAATAAAAGCGTACAATCTATTATAAGATCAGGATAGCAGATGGGTTTTGAGAGCCATCATATAGTAACAGCACTATTTTTAAGCTTTTTGGCTGGAATGGCTACAGGATTAGGGAGTCTCATTGCCCATTTTACAAAAAGACCTAAGTACAAATATGTTGGTTTTGCCCTCGGGGTTTCTGCCGGAGGGATTATAGGAGTTGCCCTCGTTGAGGTTCTGCCGGAAACTATAGCTATTATTGGTTCATACAAGGCCAAAATGGCACTTATTATTGGCATGGTCTTTCCTTTTTTATTCTCTGATATAGTGATAAAGAGGACAGCAATAGAAAAAAAAGTTAGTAACCTTGGTCTTAAATTATCAGGTCGAGATGTGGTTATGGCCATAGACATTATTCTCCACAAGATTCCAGAAGGCCTTCTAATATTTTTTGCTGCTATTATTTCTTTGGAAATTGGTGTGGTAATAGCTGTAACTATTGCTCTTCACAACATTGCAGTAGGATTTTCTCTCTCAATGTCTATTTTCTATATTACACAGGATCAAAAACGGGCATTTTTATACTCTCTTTTTTCTGGTCTTATCGAGCCGATTGGGGCATTGTTTGCAGCGGTTCTATTGATCCCTTTCTTGACTAAAAGTGTACTTTACCTTGGGTTGTCACTCATTTCGGGAACTATGGTTTATGTCAGTTTAGGAGAGTTAATACCAATAGCTCATAGCTACGGTGAAGAAAGAAGTATTCTCGTTGGCATCATAATGGGAATGAGCCTTATGATTATGAGTATCATGTTGTTGCATCTTCTCTAACAGGCTGTTTGTAGATCAGAATAGGGCACCTTATCTGATTCATGAGTTTAAGGGTAGTACTGCCCAGTAATAATCTGGTAACCCCAGAAATTCCCCTTGAACCAACTACCACGAGGTCAAAATTTCCTTCTTTTATCTCTTTCGATATCTCCCCGACAACATCTTTTCCAAGTCTAAACTTTGATTTTACATCTACGCCTAAATTATTCAAAATGTTAGTCCCTCTTTCAGCAATCTCCTGCGCTACACGCTCGCAGTAATCGTCAAGCCATGGTGAGACATTTAGTACTATGGACGGACAGCCAAGCCTTGCCATCAACTCCCCTCCGAATCTAATAGCCCTCTCTGCATATATGGATCCATCCGTGCAAAAGAGGATCTTGGATGGTCCTAATAGTTGCTTGACAACTACAACAGAAATTTTAGCATGTTCTACCACCTGAGAGGAGACACTCCCCAGGAATAGTTTTTTTATGTTTGGCAGTTCGCGGTGACCTATTATGAGAAGATCGTGTGTACCTTTCTCCGTCTCTTGGAGTAACTCCCGAGCCGGATTGGCACCTCTGGTCATCTGGAAGATCACTCGATCCCATACATCATCCTTTTGCCGAAGTTCGGCTATTTTCTTACCTATCCTCTCTCTTGTTTTTTCTGCTTCGATTTCGATATATCTTTTGACTATCTCGCAAGAGGCCGGAACAAGTTCCTCTTGGGCAATATGAAGGGCGACTACAGAGGCCCCTATGCGATTGGCTAATCTATCTGCATAGGTCAGGGCCATATCAGAATCTGGGTTACAACCCAGCGCGACTAAAATACGTTGGACCAAAGGTTACCTCTTGATAAATTATATAACATCCTAACAGATTTACAACTTACTAAGGAGTTCATAAGTAAGACCACATTGTCTGTCATTCCAGCTTGTCTGGAATCCTTCCGACTTGTTCGGAATCGTGAAGAAAGATGCTGGACTTCGACGTGAGCTCAGTCGAACGACAAGCCAGCATGACAGAATAGTTAAAGGTATGTGACTTTACTTATGGTCTTATTAATAAACAATCTCTTTTGTTTTTATACTGACCTCATACTTAATCGGGAATACTGTTTAAAAAGCTCTTAATGATATAGTGGAATCATGACGCGGAAGATTGTTGAGTCATCATCAGTGAAGACTTCAAGATTTCCCTGCACGGCCCGGATAAACTGATAAATAATATTGAGACCTCGACCTTTTACCTCGCCCTTCCTGATCTGTTCGATATTCTCTTCTGGTATCTTTCCTGTATTACGAATCTCAAAACAGGCCATCTCTCGATTTCGATAGCTCTTAATGGACAACTCTCCTCCTTCTTCAGGAATAGCCTTCGTAGCATTATTAAAGAGATTATCCAGAACTCGCTCAAATGCAAATGGAGAACAATTAATCAATAAGCCGGGTTGTAATTTATCTTTGATAAGTTTGATGTTAGTCCTTTTCTGCTCTCTGATTGCCTCTTCATTTATCCTGAAACGACTCTTCAGAAACTCTGTGAGGTCAATGACCCTTTCACGGCCTTCAATATTCGGATAGATAGCAAGTTCCTGCATCCTGACAGTCTCATTCGCAACGATATCAAGATATTCAGCAATCGTATCTTTTACCTTCACGACATCTTCTGTTTCGAGGAGTCTTTTTGCCCTTTTAGCAAACCCTGCAATTGCAATAGCAGGGTTTTTAAAGTCATGTAAAACATCATCAAGTTTCTCAATCCTCAGTGCCTTCATGATCTCTTTCCCAAGAAAACTTAAGAGTTCAATCTCCTGTTCTGTAAAATACTGGCGACGGTCTGTGGCATAAAAAACCAAGAAATAATTGACCTCATTCCTGGCCTTCAGCGGAATGAGTAAAACAGAGTTGACATTATGTTTAGATGCAAATCTTTTCAATCCTTCACTTGACAAGCGGCTTTGTAAAGGGTCTTTAATCAGTATGTAGGAAGAATTAATCCTCTCATATTCATAATCATCGTGTTTTTCTGCACCATTGATTAAGGCGTCAAGATAAGCATGTTCTTTAATGACAAAGACATGCCCTATCTCATGTCTTCCCAGTCCTACAGGGTATTCAAGCTCAATCTGAACATGCCGCCTGTCAGGCGTTATAGAGAAGAGAGAACAACTCTGAATCTGCATGATTTCCGACAGTTCTGAAATCATCATACTGAAGACATCCTTCATCTTGATGCCTTCCCGATGACTGAGTTTCACGAATATCTTCTCTACAATCTTTTCTTTCTGAAGGTTCAGTTTCTGGAGGTTGAGAATACGCTTTCTTGCCAACACATGACTAACTCGCCTTGATAGTAACTCGGCATTTGTTACCTCGAGAGGATCAAATTCTTTGTCTGTCTCTTTGTAATAGACTTGAATAGTGCCCTGAATATCAGGTTCATTCTCAAGAAATCCGGGGATATTGATTGGCACCGCCATAAGAGAGTTAAAACCGAGTTCCTTGACTATCTCCTTATTTCGATAGTCAGGTTCTAACATGATATTCGGGACAAGATAACTTTTACCGCTCCTGATGACCTTGCCAGCGACTGTCTTCTCAATAGGAATGCTTTGCAATCTGCCAGTCTCTTTATATTGATATGAGCCAAAGGCAACGAGTCCGTCTGTCTCGGGATCGAAAATACGGATGGAAGCTCCTGCTGCATGGAGAAACTCGACAATCTTTTTTGCAGCAGTCTCGAGTATTTCCTTCCAATCAAGGGTCGGACTAATCCCTATGACTTCCTCTACCATCTGGACGAGTTCTTTTACATGTGCTGAGATACAATGCTTTCGCAGATATACTGCGAGTTCGTTTATCTCCTGCTCGGATAAATGATATTTAATAAGTGGTGGACAGGACTTCAGACATTGTATTAATTTTTTATCCATGGCATTTCAGTGATTTTAACATTTTTTAATAATATCAAGGAAAGGTGTACTTCTTCAACCAGAGAGAATGTGGAATAGAAAAGGCATGTGCATATGCACAGGCATTTGTAAAATAATTGATCCCAAATTACGAAGGGGTTTCCTAAAACCTTGCATATACTGTCATTCTGAACTTGATTCAGAATCTCGTTTACGGAGACCCTGAAACGAGTTCAGGGTGACATTTATACCCCTTCGTAATTCAGGTTGATATTTTAAGATATTAATGAGCCTTCTTAGTACTAACTGCCTTGGGCAGCTCTATCGTTTCTACTTCACCTGTTTCAAGGCTGTATTCACCTGCAACAATCTTCAACTTCCCTTCGTGCACAAGGTGATTGATAATCTTGCTCTTCATAACATCCTTATATACATTCTTTACATTTTCCTTGATGGCTGTTTCAAGGATTTCATCATGGCTACCACCCTTTTTCTTTGCAGTTAGAACAGCAGGCATTATTTTTTGAGCCAGGACACAGGGTTTCCCTTTCGACTCATTTACTTCAAGTGTGGCTTTTACTGCACCGCAATGCGAATGTCCTAATATCAATAAAAAAGGTGTCCCAAGGTGTTCAGCAGCATATTCAATGCTCCTTATGACCACGGGGTCAACGACATTCCCTGCAACCCTGACAACAAAAACATCTCCAAGACCCTGGTCAAAAAGGAGTTCAGGGGCAACCCTCGAGTCAGAACAGGTTAATACAATTGCAAAGGGTTTCTGTCCCTTCGCTAATTCTTTTCTCTTTGCATCACCAAGGTCTTTCTGAGCTAAATTGCCTGATACAAACCGTTTGTTGCCATCCATGAGCTTTGTCAGGGATTCGTCACCTTTTTCAAGACCTGCAACAACAAAACCTGCAAAAACTATGACGATAAGTAAACCGATAAGAACTCTAAACCGCTTCATAAATCTTCATACCTCCGTTCATGAATATTTTGGAACCCTCAAAGAGGGTTTATTGCGGAATTCAGTTGCCTTTATATCCCACCTCCCTTCATCTCCGTTTCTGTCATTCTGGCTTGTCCAGAATCCTTCCGACTTGTTCGGAATCAAAGAAAGATTCCCGACAAGCGGGAATGACATATGGTTGAGTATGACTCTGAATAAGTTGAATATTTATGCAGCTTTTGGCTTTCCCTTCTCTGAAGCGGATGCAAAGACCTCAGCCGCATTAAAAGTGCCATCTATTGCCTGAACTGGGCATTTTGCTGTGCAGATGCCACAGCCAATACATCTTGTCAGATCAATGGTATGTTTTTTCTTTTTTTCACCTGAGGCTGCATCTACAGGACAAACCTTTATGCATATCTGACAACCGATGCAATGATCCATAACGAATGCCTTTGATCTCTGGGGGATAAAATCAGTGATTGCCTTTGTTGGACATTTTGAAACACAGAGACCGCAAACCTTGCATTTATTGAGATCAATTCTTGACAGGTTATTTTCGACAAACGGGGCATCAAAAGGACAGACCTTCACACATATACTACATGCAATACAGCCAACCTGGCAATTATTCTTTGTGATAGCCCCTTTATCCTTTGAGTGGCAGGGAACAAGAACTGCCTTTGATGCTAAAAGAACCTCGATAACCTTTTTCGGACAGGCTGCCTCACAATTTCTACATCCAGTACATTTTGTGATGTCCACAAACGGGAGGTGGTCTTCTGTCATGTGAATCGCATTGAACGGGCATACCTTTTCACATGTTCCATAACCGAGACATCCGTAAGCACATTGCTTGTCTCCGCCACCTGCAAGAAGAGCAGCCCTGCAGTCATGAATACCTTCATATTTAAATTTCTTTATCGCACTACTCCGTCCACCCTGACACATAATCCGCGCAAAAAGAGGTTCTCTTGCCTCTGCAATTTTTCCGGTAATCTGTGCAACAGCATTTGCAACTGAAGCCTTTCCTGGCGCACAGAGGTTAGGAGCAATATCAGGGTTTGTTGCAACAGCCTCTGCATATCCCTGGCATCCTCCAAATCCACATGCACCGCAGTTTGCACCAGGAAGCACATCCCTTACACGCTCAACCTTTGGGTCGACCCTTACAGCAAACTTCTGTGCAGCAAATGCAAGGCTAATGCCAAATACTATACCCAATCCCCCAAGGAATAAGAATGCAAAGGTTAAAAGTTCTTTGACATTGATGGGGCCTGATACATCAATCTCTCCACCAACACCTGCATAGGCTGTCAGAGAACAGTTCAGTAACAGCGTGATTGTAATTAAACCTGCATGCTTGATGTCTGAATTATTGGACATTATTGCTCCCTTTAGTCGTTAGTGAATAGTATTCAGTGAATAGGAAGAACGATGTTATTTAATTTGCACTAATTACTAATCACTATTCACTATTTACAGCTTTATCAACCCTGAGAACCCTAAAAATGCCAGGGCTATTAATCCAGTTAATATAAACGAGATTGGTAATCCCTGAAAAGACCTTGGAACATTTGCCAGCTCAAGTTTTTCTCTTATACTTGCCATTATGATCATTGCAATGCTAAAACCAATACCAGAGCCGAGACCGAAGACAATACTCTGGATAAAGTTATATGATTCAGCCACATTCACTAAGGGAACTGCAAGTATGATACAGTTCGTTGTGATAAGCGCAAGGTAGATACCGAGCTTATAATACAGTCCTGGAGATACCTTTTTCATGATGGTATCAGCAGCCTGTACAAAGCCTGCTACAACCCCTATGAAGATAACAATCTCAAGAAATCCGAGACCGAGGGGTGTCATGATAAACTTATAGATAACCCAGTTTAACGCTGCGCTTATGACCATAACAGATGTGAAAGTAACGCTCATTCCAATGGCAGTTTCCATCTTCCTCGTTACTCCAAAGAAGATACACAGACCGAGGTATCGCGTAAAGACGAAGTTATTTATCAGGGAAGCTGCAATAAAAAGTTCAAACAGTTTTGAAAATTCCATCGTAAACTATTCAGTGTCCTCCGCCACCACTTGCTCCTTTATCACCAAAGAATTTCATATCTATCCAGTTAAAAAATCCCATCAGTATCCCCACAGCAAAAAACCCTCCTGCGGGGAGAATCATAATCAGGAGGGGTTTTGTGGGGACGATAGGGATGCCCCATAAGGATCCTCGGCCCAAGAGTTCTCTGAAAAATCCTATGGTCACCAGTGCAAGGAGGAATCCTGTTCCCATGCCCAGGCCATCAAAAAATGAGGGGACCACCTTATTCTTGCTTGCAAATAACTCAGACCTCGAAAGTATGATAGCAAAGGCAACAATCAGTTTTATGTAGAGTCCCATCTGTGCATAGACATCACGGGCATAGGCAGCCATTACGAGATCAGTAACAGTAACCCATGTGGCGATGATGAACATGTATGAGGGAATCCTGACCTTTGGATGTATGAATTTTCTCAGGAGTGATGTTGTAACGTTTGCCATTGTCTGAACAAAGAGTACGGCGATTCCCATAAGGAATCCATTTTTCACTGAATTTGTCACAGCAACTGCGGGGCAAAGACTTAATGCGAGTCTGAATACAGGATTTTCTCCAAATATGCCATTTTTTAAAAGCTGCCAGTAGCTCATTTGATTGCTCAATCTGTGACCCCGGTATATTTTTCTTTGAGAAACTTCATGGCTTCCTTTACTCCATTGCCAACCGCACGGCTTGAGATTGTTACTCCTGAGATGGCCTGAATCTTATCAGTGTCTTCTGCCTTTACAATTTCTATCTGTTCGAGAGACTTGCCTTCAAATTGCTTCCTGAAATATTCCTTTTCAATCTCGTCACCAAGCCCTGGTGTCTCACTGTGGCTGAGTATCTTTATCGCCTTTATGTTCATTTCCTTCCCTGTTGCAATGAGGATATTGATGTAACTTGAATATCCCTTTCCGTATGTCGATATGAGGTATCCTATTGTTTCACCTGACTTTTTGCATTCGAAGTATTTCCCGTGTTTGCCAGATACATCCCATTTACCAGCTTCGATGATATCATCAGCCTCTGGCATCATCTTTTGCCTTGCCTCTTTTTCTTCCCTTTCCTTTGCTATTTTTATAATCGGGGCTGTTCGGGCAAAGACACTTGTCATGATGATACCAGCAACGATAAACATAACGACCAGGCTCAATGTTATTTTCATCATGTCCTTCATTTCGTCTTTACCTTTATTGCTCCAAAAACCTTTGACCTTATAGTTCTGTCAATAAGCGGAGTAAAACAGTTCATCAGGAGGATAGCAAACATCACACCCTCAGGATACCCTCCCTTGAGCCTTATAAGCATTGTGAGTGCACCACAGCCGATGCCAAATAGTATCTGCCCTGTTTTTACCGATGGGCATGTCACATAATCTGTTGCCATAAAGAATGCACCCAAGATAAGGCCACCACTGAGTAAATGAAGGAGCGGATCACCAGTAAAGAGGCATGTACCCTTGCCACCAAAGATCCATGCAAGCACTGCTACTGTTCCTAAAAATGATGCTGGAATGTGCCAGGTTATATATCTTTTATAAAGCAAGAATGCGGCACCGATTAATAAGGCTATGATTGATGTCTCTCCAATAGAGCCTGACCGGTGACCAATCAGGAGCTGTGTATAAAGGTTGACCTTGTCGCCAAAAACCTCGATCAATCTTCCAATCCCTTCTTCCTTTAATATGCCAAGTGGTGTTGCTGTCGTTTTTGCATCGAATGCCACAAATGCCGCTGTCGGCTCATTCCATATTGTCATTGCCCTTGGCCACGACGCCATGAGAAATACTCTTCCAATGAGGGCGGGATTAAATATGTTATACCCGAGTCCTCCAAAAAGCTGTTTTGTTATTACAATGGCGACAAAGGAGCCTATAATCGGCACATGAATGGTGAATGGGTTCAATGACCAGAGGGATGCGGGAAGATTCAAGCCAAGCAGCAGCCCTGTCAGGAATGCACTTCCGTCACTGATGGTTATCTTTTTCTTCATAGCTTTTTGTACGAAATATTCAGAAAGTATCGAAGAAATAATACAGAGTGCAGTAACAAACAGTGCACGTGGTCCAAAAAAATAAACAGCCATGACAAAGGCAGGGAAGAGGGACAGGCTTACTGTCCACATAATATGGCTTACCGTCTCTTCACTCATGATATGTGGACTGACAGATACAATGACAGTATTTTTTTTCATGGCTTTGTCAAGGATTTAGCGAGTCTTATAAATTGCACTATTGGCCTTTTTGAAGGGCATATATAGGCACATGAACCGCACTCAAAACAGTCCCATAAGTTATATTCTTTAGAACCTTCGTAGAAGCCCTTTTCTGAATAGATGCTGAGCATTGAAGGCATAAGACCCATAGGGCATACATCAATACACCTTCCACACCTGATGCATGGACCGAACTCTTCTGTGTGTATTACCTTGTCTTCTGGCAGAACAAGGATGCCAGAGGTGCCTTTTGTGACAGGCATGTCAAGGGAAGACAGGGCAAATCCCATCATAGGGCCTCCTGCTATTATCTTTCCCGTGCTATCTTGTAAACCACCACATTCTTCAATAAGCTGTGAGATGAGTGTGCCTATTTTTATTAGCAGATTTTTTGACTCTCTTACGCCCTCACCTGTTACAGTAATAACCCTGTCTATCAGAGGCTTGCCATATCGAACTGCCTCATATATCGCAAATGTGGTGCTCACGTTCTGTACAACCACACCCACATCCATCGGAAGTCCTCTTGCCGGGACCTCTCTCCCCGTAATTGCCTTGATGAGCATCTTTTCAGCCCCTTGAGGATATTTGACCTCTAATGCATGAATCACGATTTCAACGTCCTGCCTTTCACGTGTTGCTTTCCCCATCGCTTTTATCGCTTCTGGTTTGTTGTTCTCTATACCGACAAATCCTTTATTGATACCGAAGACCTTCATGAGGACCTTGAGGCCTTCAATGATCTCATGCGGTTTTTCAAGCATCAGTCTGTAGTCAACGGTTAAATATGGTTCACACTCAGCACCATTGATAATGACGGTATCGATAGGTTTTTCCTTTGGAGGTGAAAGTTTTACTATGGTTGGGAATGCTGCACCACCAAGGCCGACGATTCCAGCAGCCTTGATTTTCTCCTTGAGTTCATCTGAAGAAAGGTTCGCATAGTCCGGGTTATCCTTTAAGATAGTCCATTCCTCTTTCCCATCGTTTTCTATAACAATTGAGGGAACCATTCTCCCCATGACATTCGGGAATTCTCCCGTTGCAATTACCTTTCCTGATACAGATGAATGGACCGCTGCTGATACAAATCCTCCTGGTTCTCCGATCATTTCACCTTTTTTCACGTCCTGTCCGATCGTTACAACAGGTTTGCAGGGTGCTCCTATATGCTGGCTTAAGGGTATTGCAACTGTCCTGGGAGGCCTGGCTTCTGCTATTGGTTTGTCTTTTGTTAATTCTTTTCTGTCAGGCGGATGTATCCCACCCTTAAATGTTAAAAGACCCAAAAAATTTTCCCCTTTATGAAAAACAAAAAAGTAGGTACAGCTTAAAAACTGTAATTTTTAGCATACGATTCATCATCAAGTCAAGATTTTATCAGATGGTATAATGAATTCCCTAATGCAACTTTCCAGTGAACAGGTTTGAATCCAAGAGTAAGCCGTGTTATTTCCAGGTCGAGCACAGAATATTTTGGTCTTTTTGCCGGCCTTGGAAATTCATCTGTTGTGACAGGGATTACCTCTGTCTTGAGACCTGAAACCCTGACAATCTCCTTGGCAAAATCAAACCAGCTTATGCCTCCATCTGTCTCATCAGTGAGATGGTAAATTCCATAAGCGCTACTCTCAATAAGTTTCCGAATGCCTTCTGACAGTTGCATAGTTGATGTTGGGGCGCCTATCTGGTCATTGATAATCCTTATGACGGGTTTTTCTTTTGAAAGTCTGAGAATGGTCAGAACAAAATTATTTCCTCGTATACTGTAAAGCCAGCTTGTCCGTATTATGTAGAATTTATCTAAAATCCACTGGATGTATTTTTCTCCTGCAAGTTTTGATTTGCCATAGGTATTGATTGGATTCGTATTATCAAATGGGGTATAGGGTTTATCGTTTTCACCGTCAAAAACATAGTCAGTGCTAATATGACAGAGTGGAATCTTTGCATCAGCGCAGGCTATGGCAAGGTTCTGAACACCAATCCCATTGACAAGGAATGCCTGCGCTCTCTCTTCCTCAGCCTTATCTACCTGTGTATATGCAGCACAGTTTACGACTACATCAGGTTTGGAATTCTTCAGAACAGTGTATACAGAATCCCTGCTTGTAATATCAAGATCTTTTTTGGTTAAAGGAATGACATCATGTCTTTCTTTGAGCACAGGTATTAAATCCTGTGCAAGCATACCATTTCCGCCGGTAACCAGTATCTTCATCTTCCCCAGAAACCTTTACTCTCACTTGGTAGCCTCTCCTTTAATGGTTTCCACCACCACTCATTTTCTTGATACCACTGTATTGTCTTTTCAAGTCCTTCCTTTATTTTCACCAAAGGCCTCCAGCCAAGTTCAGATGCTATCTTCGCATTATCGAGTGCATATCTGAAGTCATGACCTGGTCTGTCCTTTACGAACGTAATATAGCTTTCATCCTTCCCCATTATATTGAGTACCTCTCTTGCAAGGGCTATATTCTTTGTCTCTCCATCTCTACCAATATTATAGATCTCGCCAGACTTCCCCTTATGCAGAATAGTGTCTATTGCCCTGCAGTTATCCTCGACATAGAGCCAGTCCCTGACATTTGCTCCTTCCCCATAAATGGGAATAGGCTTTCCCCACAGGATATTCGTAATCATGAGTGGAATAAACTTTTCAGGAAATTGATACGGTCCGTAATTATTGGATGGTCTTACAATAATAACCGGAAAGCCGTGAGTCTCATAGTAAGCACGAGCTAAAAGGTCAGCAGATGCCTTTGAGGCTGAATATGGCGAATTGGGTTTAAGAGGACTTTCTTCAGTGAACTTACCGCTCTCACTCAGAGTTCCATATACCTCGTCTGTTGATATATGAATGAACCTTTTTATTCCATACTCCTTTGCTATCTCAAGAAGAAGGTGAGTCCCTAAAATATTTGTCTTGAGAAATGGCTGTGCATCTATAATGGATCGGTCTACATGGCTCTCTGCTGCAAAATGTACCACACCATCCGTTCCTTCCATAAGCGATTTAACTGTAGTGGTATCTTCAATCCTTCCATGCACGAAACGATACCTCGGACTTTTTTCTATATCACGCAAGTTTTCAAGATTGCCTGCATAGGTGAGGGCATCAAGGTTTATAATCTCGTAATCAGGGTATTCTTTGAGAATATATCTGATGAAGTTAGAGCCTATGAATCCACAGCCGCCTGTAATAAAAAGTTTCATCTACTCAATCCCGAATGGACTTTCCGGGTCATTCTCATATCTCACTTCGTCCACCATATCCTTTTTGCCCCAGCCTCCATATAACCTGTCAGGGAAATTCAGTACCATCCCGTCACTCTCACCAACATTCTGATAAGCATGCACAACACCAGGAGGCACAACTACAATAAGATGCTCTCCTGTATGAATGATTTTTTTGTTCAGATATGTGATAGAATCCTTTCGATTATCCCATAGATAAAGCTTGAAGTTCCCCATGAAGCAGAAATAATCTGTCTGTTCTCTATGTTCATGTGGTCCTCTGACAACCTGTGGATGCGTTATTGAAAGATAGCCCATCTGTGGCTCAAAACCCGCTGACAGTTCATCTTTCCTGAAAAGCTCAGAAAGCCAGCCACGATTATCAACGTGTGGCATCACATTCTTAATAACAATACCCTCTATCTCACCGGTTATGAACATATCACACCATATGACTATCTGAAAGTGCTGACTGTTTTGGATTTGTATTTTCTTTTAGAAGTCTCTCCTTGCGCCTTCTAAATAACTCATCTGTGGGATTTCCGTTAAGGAGTGAATTCATAAAAAACATACCATAAATGGAAGTTTTTGTAAATAATTGTAGATAAAAAATATAAATAACTACCCCGGATGAAACGGCTTCCCTATTTCATGTTTTCTACAATAAGTTCTGCTACTGTTTTTTGAGCAACTTCTGAATCCCAGTATGCATAGATTTTTGTGATATCATCTTTCAGACTATCAAGAATATGAGGGCTTCCAAAGGATATGGTAATCTTTGTCCTTTTCCCAAGTTCTTTCATTGCATTCTCAAGCCAGGGCGTTACCCCTCCCTTCCATGCTTTTATCTTTGAAAATACTGCAACAATAATATCTTTACCAATGGTATTATTCCTGAGTTGGGAATCGATTCCTTCCATCTGTCTCTTCAATGATAGATACCGTAAATCAGGTTTTTTAAACAGTAATTCTTTAATGAAAACACTCCCCTTTTCTTCTTCATCATCATTCAGGATAATCAGAAAAGGCTTTTTTATTGGCCTTATTTCTCCCTTTAGATTGATAGCCTTCCTGGTAAGTTCTTCTGAGAGCTTTTTGTGATCTTCGAAAGAAAAAGATGATTCAACATGTGTAATATGAGAGCAATGAGTCCTGCGAAATCTTCGAAGTCGGTTTATTGTTGAGAGAGAAGGCTGATAATCATTCTTTCCAAGAT
>JAGUWT010000126.1 GCA_020062205.1 Thermodesulfovibrionales bacterium | reverse complement strand
GATTCCCGACAAGCGGGAATGACACTTGTTAGGTGATTGCATTTTCTCAAAATGCTATGGTAAATAAGGTCTTCATTAAAAAATCGCTCAACTTGGGTATAAATTCAGTATGTCTGAATGGTCAAGCTCCCGAACAACGACATGATGAAGCGAAACTGTCTCTGTCATTTGAGAAAATGAAAATAGCAGACGAGACCTAAGGAATAACCCTGAACATTTTTCCTGCAATTTTTGTTATCCTTAAGTAAACTGATAGATAGTTATAGCATGAAAACCGAATCTACATCGGGGGATGAACGCATGAACTGGAAATGTCCACGATGTGACCGAATAAATGAGTGGACTGTACAGAAATGTTCTTGCGGATACACTGTTGACCCAGACCAACAGATAAAATATAAAATTGAGTCCAGGAAATCGACACAAATTTCAAGCACACGATTTAAAAGTCGTGAAGAATATAAGGCATGGAAAACCCAGAAGATAAAAGAAAACTTAGAAAGAAAACGACGGTTAGAGCTTACAAAGATTGATCTGAATTATTATCAAGTTCTTGGATTAAAACCAACCGCCTCAAAAGAAGAGATACAGAAGGCTTATGAAGATCTAGCAAAGGTCTGGCATCCTGACCGTTTTAGTCAAGACCCTCAGTTACAGCAAAGAGCACAGGAAAAACTCAAGGAAATTCATGATGCCTATGAGAAGATAAACGCTTACATCACTGAGTTCAATGAGGAATCCTTCCAATCCGAGATAGAACAATATGCAACATTAGATGAGGATACACAGAGTAGCTTACCTCCTTCCCCAGGAGCTCCAGTACCACCAGGCAGCATTTACGATAGAGAGACCAAGCAAAAGAAGCTCGATCCTAAGATTATCATAGGGGGGAGTGTGATTGGACTCCTTGTTGTTATTGCTCTCATAGTTTTATTGGCAGGCTCAAAATCAAAAAAGGCAACGGATGCCCATTTAGAAATAATATCTCTTCCCCCCACTTCATCATCTTCATCGTTTGATGAAGAAATAAAGCCAGCTCACAATTTGATACAGAAAAATGATTGGCAAGGGTTACTCAATCTCTCGCAACACCTGATCCAGACTTATCCCGATAATGCCAACGGCTTTCTTTATCGATGCATGTCCTATAACAACTTGCGCGAATATAAAAAGGCCATTGAGTCGTGTACTCAGGCAATACGCATGAGGCCTGACCTTGCAGAGGCTTATGCTAACCGTGGAATTGCATATGACATTTTAGGTAGCCACCAACAATTTATCAGTGATTATACAATTGCTGCACGGTTAGGGTATAAATATGCACGGGAGTTTTTGAATTCAAAAGGCATTGCATGGGACAAACCATCTCAAATTTCTAAATCAGCCCCCTCTCCTGCACCACAACAGCAAACGGCGAAACAGAAACAACAACGATTTTCAGATGAGTATTGGTATAAACGAGGTCTTAATTTTTACAAAAGTGGCAAATACGGTATAGCAATTGAGGAGTTCAATAAAGCAATTCAGACGAATCCTGATAATCCCGATTACCTTGAATATCGAGGACTTGCGTATTATAAATCAGGACAATATGAGAGATCCATTCGAGATTTTTCCGAGGTTATAGGTTATCAATCTTTTACATCTCGTCATTTTGTCAATCGAGGTCGCGCATACTTGCAAATAGCCCAATACAGAAAGGCACTATCAGATTTTCAAAAGGCATGTAACCTGGGGGATCAATACGGCTGCAAACTGATGTATTCCACTTTAGATAAGATTTCACTTAGCAATCGTTAACTTCCCCGAAGTCATAACGCTCCCTCAAAGAGGGAGCGTTATGACTTCTTCTGCACAAATTTTTTCAACAAGAATGATACCCTGAAAATATCCTCAGTTTGTGGCAACTTTGCAATAAACCTGTCTATATAATCTCTTTCTAAAAGTAATTGAAAGGAAGGTTTAAAGTTCAGGTCATAAATCCATGAAAGTTGTAAAAGTTTAAAATCATTCAATGACTTTGTTTTTGAAAGGGTTACCATTTGTCCTTTGTACAAGCATGAGAGGACATCCTCTGAATACTCAGGGATATCAGGCAATCCAAGACCAACTGCAGATGCCCTGTCTTCCTCATTGCCTTCATAATATTCTATGAATACGCGCCATATATCCAGTTTATCTGCATCCCGTATTAATTTAATGAAGAAGACAATATCATCTTGTTCTGTTTTTGGTACAGAAAAGGCATTGTGAAATTTTACTGCCTGAACAATCAATTCCTGTTCATTGTCAGGTAATGGGTGAAGGACTTTTTCCTCAAGGAGTGTTTGTGCTCCAAGAAGCCCGTGGTTGACCGAAATACTATCCCTGAATGTTTTGTATTGTGCATACTGGGGAAATCGTCCAACATCATGGAAAAGGGCTATCGTCTCAGCCAGCCGTATCTCGTTTTCACTGAGAGCTAATCCTCTGGCTATCTCTATAATGTTTTTACATACGTAAAAGGTATGTTGTTCTTTCAGATGGATGTTCTTCTGATCCTCTCTATCAGGTAAATAGAATGATTTGCAGTAATCAGGAAACCATTTTTTAAAATAAATCAAATCATCCTGTTTCATTTTCGGTTGTTATTGTAGCCAGAGTTACGAAAAGAATTCCAGCTATTATTTTGAGTTGGTCTATTGAAATTTTCCATCTCTTTTTTGTCATCGGATGCCTGATGCAATTCATTTTATTGACAGCCTCGAAAGAAAATTGTTTAAATGGACAAAAGTCTTTCGATTCAAGTGATTCATGAATAAGAACGATGATACATACTTTATGCGGCTGGCTCTGGAAGAGGCAAAATGTGCCTTTCTTGAGGAAGAAGTTCCTGTGGGCGCTATACTCGTACGGGATGGAGAGATTGTTGCAAAAGCTCATAACCAGCGTGAAACGTCTCAGGACCCAACAGGACACGCTGAGATTCTTGCCTTAAGGATTGGCGCAGATAAGTCCAAGAACTGGCGGCTTACAAATGCAACGCTTTATGTGACTAAAGAGCCTTGTATTATGTGTGCAGGGGCGATGCTAAATACAAGACTTGGCAGGCTTGTCTACGGCTGTAAGGATGAAAAGGCCGGAGCTGTGGATAGTCTTTACAAACTGCTTTCAGACGGAAGGCTGAACCATCAGATTGAGGTTGTATCAGGTATTCTTGAAGAAGAATGTTCAGACATCTTACAGAGGTTTTTCAAGGCAAGAAGATGATGTATCACAAATTATTGATATCTTCGCATAATTTATCAATTTGATAACTCAAATAATATTTCGGTTCGATAGTTTCTAAGTGCAACACTGTGTTTTCTCTTTCTGAATGGATCATCTTCATGCGGATTGTAAAATACGTACATGTTCCCCAATATTCATATGGAAAGATTCCGTAATATTTGCCTGGTTCGCGTTCATAATATCCATTATATTCACTTGGATAGTGTCTATACGTCTCTCTCGTAAATTTTTCAACTCTGCCTATAACTACTCCCTGCACACCCAATATTCTTCCAATTTTTGTCAGTGTCTCTTTCTTCAATTTCCATGCGGTTCTATTTAAAGATGTCCGCAACTTCACATAACATGGTGCAAAAGATTAATATCCAAACCCTTCGGGCTTTTTTTGCACCAAGAACGATAAATGTTAGGCAAAATTCACGGTCAATTTTGTATAATTTAATAAAAAGGGGGTAAAAATGCAGACGGTCAAACAAGAAGTCAGTAAGCTTCTCAAACGCTTGCCAGATGATTGCACTTTGGAAGACGTTCAGTATCATCTTTATGTTCTTCAAAAAATTGAACGCGGCTTGAAAGACACAGAGGAAGGTCGAGTTTACACGCAAGAAGAAGTTGAGAAGATGATGACAAAATGGCTCGAAAAATAATTTGGTCATTTGAAGCCACCGATGATCTCAAGGCAATTGCTGATTATATTGCAAAGGATTCTGCATTTTACGCCGCAGCCTTTGTTCAGGAAATTCGCGATGCAAGTCGTTCTCTAAAAGAACTTTCTGAAAGAGGACGTATAGTTCCTGAACTTTCCAATCCAAATATTCGTGAGCTTTTTGTAAAAGAATATCGCCTTATTTATAGCATAGGATTCGAAGTCAAGCTAACGAGCTCACCACGAGTGACACCGTCAATGCGAACCGCCCTTTCTGATCTGAAACTTCAGCGTTTGTATGTAATTCATGCAGGGGAAGAGACGTTTCAGCTTGACCAAAACATACAGGCACTTGCATTCACCCGTTTGCTTACGGATCTTAAGCCTTTATAATAAGCCTTGCCCCGGATAATTCATGAATATTTTCGCAAGAAAAATACCAATGAAATTGTGCAAAGCATCAAAATACAAAAAAGACGATTTTTATGCTATTCCTGATATCTCTTTCGATCTTAAAGACAGACCGCATATCAATTATAACCTAAATTGAGCGATTCTTTTTTTGTCATTCCGACTTGTTCGGAATCTTTCCTTGTTTTAAGAAGGATTCCCGACAAGCGGGAATGACACTT
>JAGUWT010000192.1 GCA_020062205.1 Thermodesulfovibrionales bacterium | reverse complement strand
ATCAGTATTGTTTTCGGAATGGAAAAACCATTGAACTCTGAAGCATATGATATTGTATAGGCACCACTGGATAAGATAAGAATCAAATCACCAATATTCGGTTCCAACATTGATATATTTTTGTCGATTACATCAAAGCTGTCACAGCTCGGACCAGCTAATGTCCATCTTTTTTTCGGTCTTGCATGCTTATAGCTTTCAACAATGTAACTGTATTTTATCCCGCCAACACTCTCCATCAGACCATTAAAAACTCCTACATCAATGTAAAGCCAGTTCTCATCAGATCTTTTGGCTTTACCAATTACTGTGGTGACTAATACCCCAGCATCTCCAACAACAGCTCTGCCAGGTTCAATATGGATCTCTATGTCTTCAGGGAATTTGTCATAAATGAGATTGCTAATATCTTTCTCTATCATTTCAATACTTATGACATTTTTCGTGTATTTAATCGGATATCCTCCTCCGATATTGAGGAGGGTCAATTTTATTCCAATTTTTTCTGCTTTACTCCATAAGGTACTTGCCTTATCAAGGGCAATATGCCAGTTATAGACATTTGTGCACTGTGAACCAACATGGAAGGTTACACCAACCGGATTCAATTTTTTCTCTTTTGCATAAGACAGAAGTTCTACTGCCTCATCAAGTTCAACTCCAAACTTTTTGCTCAGAGGCCATTCACTTCCCTCATTCGGGACAGAAAGCCTGACATAGACATTACAATCAGGAGCAAAGTGTGAAAGCTTATCTACCTCGTCTGAAGAATCAAAGGCAAAATACCATATCCCATAAGAGGCAGCTAACTTCAAAAACTTAAGAGATTTCACTGGATTGCTCGAAATAATCCTCCCAGGTTCTACCTTTAAGGATGAGAGTATATCAAGCTCTCCTTCAGAGGATATTTCAAAACCGAATTTGAATTTATTGAGAAATCTCAGTATCTCAATGTCAGGGTTTGCCTTGACAGCATAGAATACCTTCGAGTTTTTGATATGCCTGCCAATAAGGTGTACCCTTTCTTTCACCCTTTTGCTATCGATGAGAAGGAAAGGTGTTTCAATATGTTTTTTATCAAGGTATTTCAATACCTTGAAGAGTGTGGATTCTTGAATGAGACTTGTATGAAATTTTTCAACTTTGAAGGTTCTAAGCATTTCGGATTTTTATTTAATACCCTTTTTTCATTTTGAGGAGTCTCTTTGCTGCGGAGCGGACTGCTTCCGGGATGTTTTTGTTTTTTTCGAGTAATGAGAGATCTTTTGTTTTCAGTTCATTGATAAGGGTAACGGCCATACCAGATGGCGTCTTGGGATTTGTCACCACTGCAAGGACTATTGCATAGTTTTTTATCCATTCCCTCTTCTTTGTTATTTTCCTCAGTGCCTCATCAGGTATTGAGCGTGACCGCGCTATTATCTCAACCTCTGTATCTGTAATCTTGGCGTTTTCGAGGACGGTAAGCACTACTTCTTTATAGGGGTCCTTTATGAGAATAGACCTTATTTCCCTTCCACCCTTTAATGCAAGCTGTCTCCTCTCAGGAATGGTTAATCTCTGTATTTTTTGAAGAATGGTTTGTGTGCGAGCTTCTGGTGCTTCTTGGGCCTTCACAATTTCTGATATGGGTTTGACAGGCATTTGGAAGGCTTTACCTGCATGCTCTCTGACTTCCTCAGGTGTATTGGGGTTTTCAATCAGTAGTCTGAGTATTTCAGGTCTGTTCATGTTTGATCTTGCAATCTCTTCAAATAGAGAAGGATCAGGGGGGTCTTCAATAAGGACTTCTATTAGCTCCTTTGATGCAATTGAAAGGTCGAGTTCAAGTAACATTTTAGTCTCTTCCATCAAATCCTCTCTTCATATATAAAAAATATTCTCTATTCCCTTTTTGTCCGGGAATGGGAGATTGAAATATTCCAATGGGTTTGAGGCCAAGATTTGCTAGATGTGTTTTTACATCTTCAACGGCCTTTAACCTTTTTTCTTCTTCTCTGACAATTCCCCCTTTCCCTACCTCTCCTTTGCCAACCTCGAATTGGGGCTTTACAAGGGGAAGAATATCTCCCCCCTCTTTTATAAATCCTGCTATTACAGGAATTACCTTTTTCAGAGAGATGAAAGAGACATCTACTGTAGCCATCTCTATATTACACGTTACGAGGTCTTCAAATTCTTGCCCTTTGAATTTTTCCTCTTCTGATTTGATTATCTCGTCCAGATATCGTACATTTATCCTTTCCATAACTACAACCCTTGAGTCTTTCCTCAATGACCATGCAAGTTGCCCATAGCCTACATCGATACAATAAACCCTCTTTGCATTCCTTTTCAGCAAACAGTCTGTAAAGCCTCCTGTTGATGAACCAACATCCATGACTGTTTTACCACTCACATCAATGTTGAAAAAATCTAACGCTGCTTCAAGCTTCAGTCCCCCCCTGCTAACGTAAGGAAGATTCCCTTCCTTGAGAGATATATCTGAATCCCCATTTGTAAATGTGCCTGCCTTTGTTATCTTTTT
>JAGUWT010000079.1 GCA_020062205.1 Thermodesulfovibrionales bacterium | reverse complement strand
TCAAGCCAGCCCCTCCGTGCGATCGAGACACCATATGCCATATAGTCGAACTGATTGGTTATATGGGTATCAGTGCTTATTACGATTTGCACTCCCATCTCCTTTGCCATCTTTACGTGTATATCATTTAAATCCAGTCTGAGAGGATATGCATTAATCTCAATCACTGTCCCTGTCTCTTGAGCTACCTTCAGAATCTGGTTCATATCAACATCATAGGGATCCCTCTCACCAATCAATCTGCCCGTTGGATGGGCAATAATGTTCACAAAAGGATTTCTCATAGCAGATATCAGTCTCTTTGTTATCTGTTCTTTGCTCTGTCTGAAACCTGAATGTATAGAGGCAACAACAATATCCATCTCTTTGAGGACATCATCAGGGAGATCCATAGTCCCATCACTCCTTATGTCCATCTCTATGCCTGCTAACAGCCTGAATCCCCGCAATCTTTTATTGATCGCCTCTATCTCCTTCTTCTCTTCCATCAGTCTTTCTGCATTTAGACCCCTCGCTATACTAAGTCCCTTTGAGTGGTCTGTTATTGCTATATATTTATACCCCCGTTCCCTCGCAGCATCTATGAGCTCCTCAAAATCATGGCTACCATCGCTCCATTTACTGTGGACATGGAGATCACCTTTGATATCACTAAGTTCAACGAGCTTCGGAAGGCTTCCTGATAATGCTGCTTCGATCTCACCTGTATCTTCCCTCAATTCAGGTGGGATATAGGGAAGCCCTAAAATCCTGTATATGTCTTCCTCTTCCTTACCCCCAAGTTTCTTGTCATCCTTTTCCCTGAATATTCCATATTCATTTATCTTGAGCCCCGCTTTTACTGCCATTTCTCTCAATCGTATGTTATGTGCCTTACTCCCTGTAAAATATGCAAGTGCAGCGCCAAAGCTATCCTCTTCAACAACACGCAGGTCGACCTGCAACCCTTCTTTGATAATAATGCTCGATTTTGTCGGTCCATGCATCAGGACATCCTTCACATGGGGGAAATGGATAAAGGTATTCATCACCTCTTTCGGATTTTCTGATGTGGCAAGAATATCTATGTCCTTAATCGTATCCTTCCACCTTCTGATACTTCCTGCAATACTCAGTTTTTTCACAGGGGCCTTCTTCTTCAGGTGCTCAAGGATATCATTGGCAAGAGGCAGTACCTTCCCCAATGGCTGCCTTTCCATCCCCCGCTTGAGCATCTCTATCCCTTTGAGTATATTTTCCTCTGTCTTTTCCTTTATCCCGGGCAGACCACTGAGCTTATGTTCCCGTGCAAGACGCTCAAGGTCTTGTAAATCTTTTATCTTTAATTTCTCATAGAAAAGTTTTGCAGTCTTTGGGCCAAGGCTTGGTACTGAAAGGAGCATACTAAGACCTTCTGGAACTTCTTTTTTGAGGTCTTCATAAAACTGAAGCCTCTCTGTCTTCACATATTCCTCTATCTTGCTTGCAAGGTCCTGTCCGATTCCGGGGATTTTCATGAGTTCATCTTTCGGCGTTTCTGCAACATCCTTTGTGAGTCCTTCTATATTCAGTGCTGCACGCCTATATGCCCTTATCCTGAAAGGGTTTTCACCCTTTATCTCAAGCAGGTCGGCAATATCATTAAAAATCCTTGCTATCTCCTGATTCTTCATGAGAAAAGTATAACAGAAATTAATGCATATCTTGGCAATTGATGTTCTGATAGCATTGACAGCAAGGAATTATGGTATAACTATCATCACCTTAAATAAAACAGATTTTGAAATCATTAAATCATATAAAGACTTTCATCTGGAAATCTGGTAAGTTCCACTAAGGGGCACAAGGCTTAATTCCTTAAAAAAATTTCCTCAGAGGAAAAATCACACCTGTTTATCATCAAATTCATAAGCTCTTAACCCTTATCGATTACTCTAATTCGCATTTAAGATACTGTTCATTAAGTGCTGATTATACTTGGAAATTCGCACTTCAAAGACGGACTGAAGTTTAACGGCTTCACCAACTTATGTGCGGGTATAAAAGAGCAATAAAGGGACACTTCCCGTATTATTCATAGTGATATAAAAACTTGGGAAGTGTCTCTTTATTTTTCTTTTCCCTGAAATAATAAACCGCTGCAGATCCTCGGAGCCGAAAACTTCAGGATCATCGAATGAAAAATACAGGATATGTTTGGGATCAATTCCCTGTTTATCAATGAGATGACAGATTACCTGTCTCAAAGCAGTGGACTTTCCAACACGGCGAGGTCCGGTAATGGAAACAATCTGCGGAAGTTCATCAATATCTGAGATGACATCCCTAACGATGGGGCGGCGATAATCCGGAATATCGTCACGCCACTGGCCATGAGGATTACCCCACCATGGGTTGTAAAGCTTGAGCAAATTACCAAGATTCCTATCCGGCATGCTTAACCATTCGATTCAATTACTTTTTTTACCATTTTGCCATTTTTGTACATCATAATGCTCAAAATTGGAAATTTCAAGATATTTCTTTAATTTCATTAAGTTATAAGTGCCTATTCCCCTCGTGCTCAATCTTAAAACCGCATCACTTTGCCCTGTTCATAAAGTAGCCTGTCCCTTTTTCCCTGTAAACGCCCTCTGCATGAGGGAGTTAAAAAGGTCGGCTAGCTCCCTTTCAGACTCATGCTGTTTTTCTTTGAGCCTTTCCACTTTTTGGACAAGGTCAGCGAAATTTTGCTGTAAATTTAGTGGAGGTTTGATTAGAACAAGATTTTCAAATTTCGACTTAGTAATAATACGTTTCATTCCAAGAGTAGTGCTTTTCTGTATAAGTTGCTTGGACATCTTAAAAAGTCCATACAAAAAAATAGGATTAACATCTTGGTAAGGTTTAACAGCATTTATCTGTTGATTAAAAGTAACTTTGCGATTTGTTAATGCTACGTTACCTATTGATGTGGGGCTACCAGCAATACAAGTCACGAGAATTGAACCTGATTCTACAAAACGAGCTTTTTTGAATCCTTCCTTTGACAACATTTCTCGGCTTTTAGATACAAACATCTCATCATTTATAATATTGTCAGATTTAATCCATTCAATATAATTTCCATAATTGTCAGAATTCTTTCTTGACGGGGTATTGCCAGTTTGTACTTTACCTAAAGATGTAACCTTAAATTTATCCCATCCCTTCGGATTTCTTACCGGATCACCAAACATTTCTAAAAATGCAGATTTGAGGAATTCGTTAATGAGGCGGTTGGCTTCTTTGCGTCTTTCTCTGGCAGATTCAGCTTTTTCAAGGATAGAGGCGATTTTGCGCTGGGTTGGTAAAGAGGGAACAGGGATTTGAACATTTGATAAGTTTGTAGCATTTACGCCTGGTAGTGTAGTGCCAGAAATTTTTGCTCCTAATTGCGACCTGAAGATATCTGAACTCAGGAAAAACCCCGCATAAGATGCATTTAATTCTTTTTTTGGACGGAAACGAATTAAATAAGAAGCAAATACTGATCGGGGGGGATTTTTTATAACTACTGAGGCACCAACAGAACCAGCTCTTGCAATCAAAATATCACCATCTTTGAGACTATAACGTTTTTCATCCGTTGGAGGCTCTGCACAATAAGGAACCGCTTGCCAATCAATATTACCGTTCGTAATGTCAGTTGTACGAAGAAGTAAAGGTCCTGATCCATCAAATTTTGCGCTTGTCGTATAGCCATATTCTGGCTTTTCACAAATTTCTCTTAACTTTTTCCACTTCCAATTAGCTGGTAATTTCATATCTTTCCTATTGCTGTCATTCCGCACTTGATGCGGAATCCAGGGTTTCCCATGAAAATGGGAATCTCCCTGCTTTCGCGGGGACAGCGTCTGGATTCCCGTTTTCACGGGAATGACAAGGCTCTGTTACATAATCTTTTGAATTTCTTTTATATCCATTGCTATCAACTCTTCCAACTTCAAAACTTTTCCCATAATCACTTTCGGTTTTTCATACTCAATCTCCTCATACTCAATCGGCTTATACCGTGAAATAGACAAGTCATATTTGTTTTCTTTTATTTCTTTGTACTCCACCCAGAGCCATTTGTCGCCTTTTTCAGGCTCTTTATTCTTGTTTCTGTTTTTCCATTTTTCAATAATATCAGGGATATCGTTCTGCTCGATTTTGGTGCGTTTGTCATCAAGGGAATAACCGTCTGCCTGCATGTCATAGAACCAGACCTTATCAGTCTTCTCTCCTTTGGTAAATACAAGCACAGCTGTTGAGACGCCGGCGTAAGGTTTGAATACCCCTGAAGGCATGGAGATAACTGTCTCAAGACCGCACTTTTCAAGAAGAATCTTTCTGGCATCAACATGGGCGTTGCTTGAGCCAAAAAGAACGCCGTCAGGGACAATGACTCCACATCTTCCTCCGGGAATGAGCATATTCACAAAAAGATTCAGAAACAGGAGTTCTGTCTTTGGTGTTTTGCTTTTGCCGGTGACGGTTAAATCTTCAGCAACATCGCTTCTGTCAACATTTCCCTTAAAAGGAGGATTGGCAAGGATAATGTCATAGAGATTTCTTTCCTTAAAACTTTTGGAAAGGGTGTCAGCATAACGCACTTTGGGATTTACAATGCCATGCAGCACCATATTCATCAAGCCAATGCGCACCATTGTAGTATCAAAGTCATAACCAAAAAAAGACTTTTCCCATAAAAATTCCCAGTGTTTTTTGTCAACTATCTTGTCTGCGGTTAAATTATGCGGAGCGCCGTTCTCATCATACTCAATATTTTCCGGGTCAGTGTTTTCTTTCAGGATACGATTATATGCCCCGATTAAAAAACCGGATGTACCACAGGCAGGGTCACAAATCCTGTTGCCCAGTTTCGGTTCTACAAGCTCAACAATCATCCTGATGATATGACGCGGTGTGCGGAATTGTCCGTTTTTACCGGACTGGGATATCTCGCTTAATAGGTATTCATAAATATCCCCCTGCAGGTCTATTCCTTTTGCAGAAAGATTTATTTCATCAAGTATCTTTACCGCTTCCTGAATAAGCGAGGGTTTAGGGATAAGGAAGACGGCGTCTTTCATGGATTCTGAATAAAAATTTCCTTCACCCCTTAACTCTTTAATAAAGGAAAACACTTCGTCGCGGACATGCTTAAGCATTCTTTCAGCATCAAAATGCATCCAGTGAGACCAGCGGCAGGTCTCCTTGCCTTTGAATATTGAAGTATAACTCTGACTCCTTCTTTCCGCTGCTTTTCTCTGCTGGTTGTCCATATCTTCAAGGCGCTTCATGAAGATAAGATAAGAAATCTGCTCAATAGCAGAGAGCGGATTAGACATCCCTCCTGAGTAAAACATGTCCCAGAGTTTATCAATTTTACTTTTTATTTCCTGATGAGCATTAAGCATAATGACTCCTTATTAAGTATATAATCCTAATCTTAAAATACCTACTTTATACAAAAGTATACCCACTTGATTTGTCTTTGTCAAGTGGGTATTTATGGGTTATATTACCTACTTTATAAACCTTATTACCTACTTTTCTTGACCCATTCAGCCCCTCTTCCCATACTTGTAGGTTTAATGAGTCCTGCATCCCGAAGTTCTCGCAAAATTTTTCTTATCATATCACGGCTTACATTAGGACAAACTTTCTCGATATCATTTATTGAGAATGGCTTGACAAACCTTTCAATTGCAGACTGAACCTGCTCTGTCTTAGAGCCTTTTCCTTTAAAACTGCCTACCCGAGACTCAAACTCTTTATAAGCCGCTATAAGCGTTCCATAGAAATAATCCAGCCACGGGGAAATATCGTGTTTCCCTTCATGCCATCCTTTAGAGGAGAGAAACAATGTATCATAATAACTATCTTTAGATTCTTCTATTATCCTCTCTAAACTGATATACTTGCCAACCCTGCAACCAGCTTGATACAGAAGTAACAGTGTCAGTAATCGCGCAATCCTGCCATTACCGTCACTAAAAGGGTGAATACATAAAAAATCAATAACAAAAAGAGGAACTATGATAAGGGGGTCAAAAGATTTTTTCTCCAAATAATTATTATACGAAGAAATCAGTTGCTTCATATAATAAGAGGTGTCTTTTGCTGAAACAGGTTTAAATCGCAGGGTTTTGGTACCATCAGGTCTTATATCCACAATCTCATTATCCATTTTTTTCCAAAAACCTGATTTTACTGTTGTGTACCGATAAAGCATCGAGTGAAACTGTAAAACAACATTTTCAGACAATGGAATATCTTCATGTGATTGATGAATAAGGTTTAAAACATCCCTGTATCCTGCTATCTCCTGTTCTGACCTGTTGCGGGGTGTTGCATTTGCCTTAACAATTAGTTGAACCCTTTTGTGTGGTGCTGTAATACCTTCTATCCTGCTTGAAGACTCCGTGCTCTGAATTATCGCGCTCTCAATCAGCTTCTCAAGTGCATCAGGAGACTGTTTGCTGTAGAGTTCCTCTTTGCCTTTATATTCACCAATGACTATCAGGCTTGATAGTGTCTCAGGTGTAAACCTTAAACTGTCCAGGTATTCTTTTGTAAATGATTTCATAATATCTCCCTATACCGGGATCTCATTGAAAATATTAATAATCTCCAGCAATTCTTCTTCAGAAAACAGTCGTGTAGCCGCATCTGCGCCGAACTGTGTAAAAGGCGGTTCAAACAAATTATTATATTCTATATGCTTTTTCTGGGCAAAAATATTTTTTACTACCCTCGGGAATCTTATCTGTTCTGCTGACAGAGCGCTTCTGTTATTTCGTTCTACAACATATGTGTTAAAAGAACCGTTAATTAATTCTTCAGCATCAGGGAATTTATATTTCCCCAAAATGCTCTTTAAAAACTGAATGAAAGTTCCATAAGGCTGGTTGAAGGCTTTACGCAAATTATTTTCGCTTATAAACAGTTCAGGGCCTTTGAACGTATCCCTTTCAATGAAATCAGAAGGTGTGGCGGTAAGTCCGATTTGTATCGCATGGAAATAACTTAAAACATCTTTCCATTTGTTATATATTGAACGGTGGCACTCGTCAGAAATTATTATGTCAAAAAAGCCGGGAGAGACTTTATGAAAACACTCCATCATTGTCTGTACTGTTGCGACAAAAAGGCGGCTTTCGGAATCTATTTCTCCTGATCTTATGTAACATCTTGATTCATTCGGAAGATGTTGTTTATAGCCATCTCTCCAGGCTTGCACTGCTAAAGCCTCTCTGTCAACTAAGAAAAGAATTTTTTGAGCCCAGACTGCGCGCATTAGTACATCAATTAAGCCCATTGCTGTTCTTGTCTTGCCTGTCCCTGTTGCCATTACCAAAAGAAATTTTCTCCTGTTTTTTATAAGTCCGTCAAAAACACGTTTTAATGCCTCTATCTGGTAGTCTCTATCTATGATTGAAGATTTAATAGGAATTGAGTGCGAATCTTTTCTAAAATTGTTCTGATGACGAATGCGTTCGAGGTCATCTCTTGTAAAGAAATCATGCACCATAGCCGGAGCATAACGCTGCCTGTTCCAGTACCAGATTTCATATCCATTGGTTAGAAAAATAAACGGATCAATTTCTGTTATTTTTTTTTATGCCTTCTGCATAATCTTCTGCTTGTTGTTTACCAACAATTGGGTCACGTGAGGTACGCTTTGCCTCAATGATTGCTAAAGGATCTCCAGCCCTATCAAGTAACAGATAATCGGAAAATCCGGAAGGATTAAAATCTACTCTTTTTTGAGCGATATGATATTTAGAAGCGCCAGTTCCTACTATTTCAAATTCCTCAATTACTTCTGAGCGATTATTTATATGCCAGCCAGCTTTTTCTAATAAGCTGTCAATTATCTGTTTTCGAGTTTGGTTTTCTGATGGGTTTTCATTGAACATATTTTAATAACTCTTGGTTATTCCTTTATCAAAGCTATAGTATTCTTCTTCACCAAATATAATATGGTCAAGAAGCCGGATACCTATAAAATTACCTGCCTATTAAAACGACATGCAATCTCTAAAGCTGCCTTAAGTTGTGCAATCTTGGCTTTACCCAATCCCTTGATTCCCTTCCAGTCTCTTATAACGGTTTATCATGAGGAAGATTTTGCATTCCTACAATAGGAATCAATAGGGACGCTGCACGCGGAGACCACCTTATGTTGTAAGCCATTTGGACATCCGCTTTTCAATTTCATCATGAGGAATTCCCTTCCCCTCATCTAATTCTTTCAAGCCGGCATCAACTTGTAGTTTGAAATACAACTCTGCCATAATGTCATCAATCGAAACCTCTTCTGGCAGAGATTGAATCATTTTAATGACCTGCTGTTTTACTCCAGCCGATTTATTCACCTCCTCTATATCTTTTAAATCCCTTAAATCATTATAAAACAATCCACTATCAAGCGGGCATAATTTTGTTCATCTTCGGTATTAATGCACTTATA
>JAGUWT010000200.1 GCA_020062205.1 Thermodesulfovibrionales bacterium | reverse complement strand
GAATACTGAATGTATACAAACGTCATTCCGCACTTGATGCGGAATCCAGATCGTCTTGTTTTACTTCTGGATTCCCCGATCAAGTCGGGGAATGACAGAATATATGCATTATAACCCCGAAGCTGAGCTTCGAGGAATTCTTTGATTAAAAATTGATTTAGCTTACCACGAATACCCGAAACTCCCAATAACTCCATGCCCATTAATAAATCTCTGGTAGTTTATTACCAGATAGGCTTTGCACCGAACCTTACAAAGTTCGCAAATGTATCTAACAACATTTGACATAAGAGCAGTTGTTCAGTAAAATCACATCATACGAGGTATAGCAGGATAAAAGGGCAATTCTTGCAGAGAATTATGTGACTAAACCCTGTATCAGTGAGAGGTCGGCAATACTGTGAGCCCGTCTAAGAAAAAGGTTCATGTGTTCATCGTCTCTGATGCCACAGGGATGACGGCTGAAATGGTAATCAGCGCTGTCCTCGTACAATTCAAAGAAATAGAACCTACCTTCAAGAAATTTCCTTATATAAAAACGAAAGACCAGATAAAGGCAATCCTCACACAGGCTGAGGCAGTAGAGGGTATCGTGATCTATTCCCTCGTATCACAGGAACTCAGGTCATGGATCCGCAAGGAAAAACGGAAAATAAATATTTATGCCATCGATCTCCTTGGTCCGCTTATCGATAGAATTGGAAGGATGTGGAACCTGAATCCAACCTTTAGTCCTGGACTTTTGAGACGGATAGGCGAGGAGTCAATCCGTCTTGCTGAATCTATTGATTTCACCCTGAAACATGATGATGGACAGGGTATAGAGACAGTTGAAAATGCAGACCTTATTTTTCTTGGCGTTTCAAGAACCTCTAAGACACCCACCAGTCTTTATCTTTCGTGTAACAATAATTTAAAAGTTGCTAATATACCTATTATCGAAGGAATAAAGCCATCTGATAAAGTTTTTAAACTTGACATTCAAAAAGTAGGGTTAACCATTGCACCTGAGAGACTCGCCTTTATCAGGGAAAGGAGAATGAAATATGCAGGAGCAACTGACTATCTGGACATAACGCATATCGAGAAAGAATTAGAATACTGTCATCGTATCTTTAATCAAATAAAGGGATTACAGGTGATAGATGTCACAAATAGTTCGATAGAAGAGGTTGCGAATAAGGTAATAGAGAGTAGACAGGAAAGGAGGTAGTTTTTTTATGGAGAAACGCAATTTTGTTTTGTGGTTCAAATATCTGGGCAAAGAGGATATTCTACTTGTCGGGGGAAAGTGTGCCAATCTTGGAGAGTTAGCAGGTAAGATTGGCGTTCCTGTCCCAAATGGTTTTGCTATCTCAGCTTATGCATATAAGGTTTTCCTGAAAAAGACGAAGGCAGATAAAAAGATTGAATCTCTCCTTTCTGATATAGATACCACGGATATGAAATCCTTGGAAAACATATCAGAGAAAATCAGGGATTATATCGAAGGCCAATCAATGCCAGTGGAGATCGAGAGAGAGATTTTAAAGGCATATCAGGAACTCTGTAAGCAGATTGGCAAGAAGGATGTAGCGGTTGCCGTGCGGTCTTCAGCAACTGCTGAGGATTTACCAGGAGCCAGTTTCGCAGGTCAACAAGATACCTTTTTAAATATAACCCAGAAGAACCTTTTAAAAAGCGTTAAACAGTGCTGGAGTTCTTTGTTCACACCCAGAGCTATTGTTTATCGAAAGGAAAAAGGATTTTCACACAGCGATGTACTCATCAGTGTAGGTGTGCAGGAACTTATCTTTTCTCAGGTTTCTGGTGTCATGTTTACGATTGAGCCAGTCAGCGGAGCTAAAGACAAGATTATTATTAATGCTTCTCCGGGCTTAGGAGAAGCCGTTGTAAGTGGTCAGGTAACTCCTGATGAATATGCCGTAGAAAAAGGAACTTTCAGAATTATAGGGAAACATGTTGTCAAAAAAGAGAGACAAATCATATCTAACAGCAAGGGGGGTACAAAATGGGCTGCTGTACCACAAAAATTACAGAACCAACCAGCAGTGTCAGATGAAGCCATTATTCGACTTGCACAATATGGCGTGCAGATAGAGAATCACTACGGCGTCCCTCAGGACATTGAATGGGCTATTGATGATAGGGACAGGATATTCATTCTTCAGGCCAGGCCAGAGACAATCCATGGCATAGGGGGAGGAGTTAAAAAAGAGGAAAGGAAGGATTTTATGGAACAGGATATACTCGTAAGGGGTATAGGTGTGAGTCCCGGGCAAGGTTCTGGAAAAGTAAAGATTATCTTAGACGTTAAAAACATGTCGAGTTTTAAACAGGGAGACATTTTGGTAACAGAGATGACCACACCTGACTGGGTTCCTGCTATGAAGATTGCTGCAGCAGTTGTAACAAATTTGGGAGGAAAGACCTGTCATGCAGCTATCGTGAGCCGTGAGCTTGGTGTCCCCTGTGTCGTTGGGACTGAAAATGCAACGAAGGTACTCAAAGATGATGAGATAGTGACCGTTGATGGACAACGGGGTCTGATATTTAAAGGGACTATTGTAGAAAAAGAGGGAGAAAAAGCACAAGCACTTGGAGCACCTTTAGATTTATCGGCTCAGATTGTGACAGCCACAAAGGTATATGTCAATCTGTCTATCCCTGAGATTGCCAAAAAAATTGCTCAGGAGACCAACGCAGATGGTGTCGGACTTTTAAGGGCTGAACACCTGATGCTCAGTATCGGAAAACACCCGAGGCTCCTCTTGGAAGAAGGCGGAGAAAAGGTAATGATCGATAAATTCGCAAACGGTGTCGGGCAGGTTGCTGAGGCATTTTTCCCACGGCCTGTGGTATATAGATTCCTTGATTTTAAACCTGATGAATTCCTCGAATTACCCGGCGGTGAAAAGTACGAACGCAAACATGTTGGACCAAATCCTATGATTGGGTATCGGGGAGAATTCAGGTATTCAAAAGAAGATGACATCTTCAGGCTTGAATTGAAAGCGATCAGGCAAGCAAGGGAGAAAATGGGATTTACCAATATATGGGTAATGGTTCCTTTTGTCAGAACACTGGAGGTTTTCAGAAAAACGGTCAAGATTATGCAAGAAGAAGGATTAGACCATCGGATTGACCGTAGTTTTCAGTTGTGGATTATGGTGGAAGTTCCCAGTGCAGTATTTATGATTGAAGAATTCTGTAAAGAGGGAATTGATGGTGTAAGTTTTGGTACAAATGATTTAACCATGCTTGTACTCGGTGTAGACAGAAATGACACATCTGTACAAGAAATTTATGATGAGAGGAATCTGGGAGTCTTAAGGGCTATCGCATATACTATGGCTGTATGCAAGAAATACGGAGTGACTACATCTATTTGTGGACAGGCACCCAGTGTTTATCCTGACTATCTTGAATTCATGATCCGTTGTGGTGCTACCTCAATATCAGTGAACCCTGATACAGTGGTATCATCAAGGAGAAGTATCGCCATGGTAGAACAAAAGATTCAGATGGAAAAGGCATTAGGTCTGGTAAGTAAACCAAAGATAGCCAAGATTCCATTTGAAGAGGTGTTTTTTTGGAGACACGTAGAAGAGTAGAAGGTCTGGTAACCTATATTGCCGACAAATATAGCAATGCTGTGGAGATTGGCATTGGCCATTTTCCTGATGTAGCCTTTGCTTTAATCAAAAGAGGAATACAGGTTTTTGCGACTGATATTCGACCATTCAAGTATCATGGCCTGAAGGTAGTTGTTGACGATATTACAAATCCAGATATATCTCTATATAAAGGTGTAAATCTTATCTATTCCTTAAGGACGCCTCCAGAGCTCGTTCCCTACATGATACGTTTAGCAAGAACACTTTCAACTGACCTGATTGTAAAGCCGTTATCTTCTGAATTCCAAAAAGGTCAATTAATACGATATGGGTATACGACATTTTATATATGGAAGAATTTAACTAAACGTAATTCCCACTTGTTCGGGTGTCATTCCCGCTTGTCGGGAATCATTTTGATGAAAAGAAAGATTCTGG
>JAGUWT010000136.1 GCA_020062205.1 Thermodesulfovibrionales bacterium | reverse complement strand
TTTCTTAAGGTAACGCCTTTCACTGTTGGAGGTCTCTGAAAAGAAACACCGAGACCAAGATGCGCCCTTTCATAAAGATCTTTATCAGTGACATCCTCTCCCTTGAAATATATCTTTCCCTGCTCAACTCGATATCTCGGGAAACCCATGAGTGTCATCATAAAAGATGTTTTACCAGCACCATTCGGCCCGAATAACATATTGATTTCTCCATAGTTCATTGAGAAATGAACGCCCTTCAAAACCTGTCTGTCTCCAACAGAGACCCACAGGTCTTCAACCCTTAACATCTCTTGCATACTTCACCCCTCCCTTCAAAGGTAGATGTTACCTTTTATTTTTATAATAAATAAAAATAAAGCAGATAATAAAGCAGATAAAAAATTCTTGACTTCCATGTATCTTTAGTAGTCTAATTATTTTAAGATTCAAATTATTTTGTAATATTGCCGTCAGGTTTCTTTTTTGTCATTCCCATGGAAGAGGTAATCCATAAAAAATAAACATCTGGATTCTCTACGAGTCGTAGACCTCTTTGCTAAAGAGGGGGATTTTCGGGTCAATGACATTGAAGAAAGGGGGAAAACCATGAAAAAAATATTAAGTTCTGTATTAGTAATTACCTTTATTTTCCTCGGATTTGTATCTAATGCTTTAACTGCCAGTGCGCCGCCAAAAAAAGGTAGTGTTCTGCCGACAATAACTCTTCCTATGCCCAAAGACACTGCTGACAAAAACTATCTTGGTCTCACTGGTGAAGGTCTTTTTAAAATATCGCAGGTTAAAGCAAAGGCAGTGGTTATAGAAATCTTCAGTATGTATTGCCCTTACTGTCAGAAAGAGGCCGCAAATGTAAATGACCTGTATAACATCATCGAGAAGGATCAAAAACTGAAAGGTAAGATCAAAATTATCGGTATCGGTGCAGGGAACACTCCTTATGAAGTAGATATCTTCAAAAAGACATATAACATTCCATTCCCGCTTTTTACAGATGAAGATTTTACCATCCATAAGGCGATGGGAGAGGTCAGGACACCTTACTTTATCGTGATCAATATAAATAAAGATGGTTCTCATAAGGTCATTTATTCTGAACTCGGCGGGATTAAGAAGCCAAAACAATTCCTTGATATGATAATCAAACTTTCGGGGTTAAAATAATAATGCAATTAACAATGATAATTTGTCATTCCTGCTTTTGCGGGAATCGACATGAGTTTTTGGCTCACAAAGGAACATGAAAATATCCTTTATTCCCCCTTTGGCAAAGGTCTATGACTCGTCTATGACCCGTAGGGTAGAGGGGATGAAGGGGGATTTTCGGGTCAATGACAGACACAAAAGCAAGGAGGATTTCCATGCACAAGAAAAGATTAAATTGTCTTATCTTTATTATTGGAGTTATCTCTGTTTGTGCCCTTTTCTCCACAGCCTATGGCATTTCAGAGGCATATAAAGATTCCATTTATCAACCTGGAAAGCTCAAGTCTGTTGACAGTGTTCTCAAACTGAAAGTTGGGGATACTGCCCCTGATTTCACGCTCCCTTCTGTTTTTGAAGAAAAGATTTCCCTCAGCCAGTACCTGGGGAAAAAGAATGTAGTCATTTCTTTTGTTCCTGCTGCATGGACGCCGGTATGTTCAGACCAATGGCCTGGCTATAATATCGTAAAGGACCTATTCGATAAATATGATACGATCCTGCTCGGCATTACCGTGGATAATATCCCGACCCTCTACGCATGGACAAAGCAGATGGGTAAGTTATGGTTTCCTGTCCTTTCCGACTTCTGGCCCCATGGAGCGGTTGCAGATACGTATGGTGTATTACGTTCTAACGGAGTTTCTGAAAGGGCACTCTTTGTTATTGATAAAAATGGAATTATTCGTTATATAGATGTGCATGATATCAATACCCGCCCTCGTCTTGAGGTGCTCATGAACGAGCTGGAGAAACTGCAAAAATAACTGATTTCATATTATCCCTACAACGATACTTATTCAATTAAGAGCCTCATTTTCTTATTTCTATGTGAAATATAAGCAGCATAATTACGTCTTTGAATCCAATTCACTAATTTTATAGCCTTATTAATATCGTATACTCGTAACGGTAAAACCACTTCAATAAGAATTCTAAGCTGCGATAGAGTAATATGCAGTGCTTTTTTTCCCCAAACTTATTCTTAGGTGCCAAAGAAAAAAATGAGCTAACATGCAAGTTAGAATATGATGATTCCATCCGGGATATTTTCTAACTTCATATTGATCCATACCCAACTCTGTCTTTGTTTCTTCAAGACACTGTTCTATTGCCCAGCGTATCCCGCTTAGCCATACAAATGTTTTTAAACGGGTATTTTCAGGGGCATTGCTTATGTAATAAGAATAAGTCGCTTTTTCATCTAAAGTTCGTTTTACGATGAGCCATACTTTCTTGTCAGGCAGCCCATCTCGACATAAGATAATTTCTCTTTTTGTAAATTCATATTCTATAGGCCCCTTCGTCCCTTCTGATACCTTACGCCTGTACCAAAAATAATCATTGATATTTTCTGCCAGTTTGTCCACTCTGATTGGCTTTTTCTCTCCCTTCTGAACTACTTTTTTGATCCGTTTCTTTCCTCTGTATTTGTATTCTTTATCTGTTACAACTGGCTCTTTTAACCAGCAAAGTGTATCACAGGCAATAGAGACAAAATAAATTTTCCCCTTAGAAGATTCTATAGCTTCGATAAATGGAGCACTATGTAATAGTGCTACCATAAATTCAGGACTATTTCCATAAAGGGTATCAGATACTACATATTTAAAGGGAATATTTCCCTCCTCATGTATCCCCTGAAACATTTCAACAGCTAATTGTGGCTTTGTTTTAAATTCTAGTCTCTTAGGCACCATGCATTTTTCTCTTCTTTCTTTATATTCTTTTGTAAACCACTTCTCAGGTAAAAATAACCTCTTATCCAATAATGCATATCCATGCATAGATGCATATGCGATAAAAACACCTACCTGACAATTCTCTACCTTACCCAGAGTACCACAATACTGTTTGACAACACCGGCCGAGTCATTTCCCTTCTTAGGAAACCCTGCCTCATCAATGATCAAAACCCCATTTTCTTCTCCCATATCATCTTTTATCATGCTACGATATTTTAATAGCATTTTTTCTTCATCCCAATAAATGTCGCTTAAAAATCTTTGCATACCTCGTACATTACCATCCTCTACATTAAGCGCTATCGGTTCAATGGATTTCCTTTCAAGCTCACTAAATTGACCAACCATGTACTGAAAAAATGTTGTCTTGGCTCGCTTCTCTGAAAGCAGTCCTTAAATTCATTATGAAAGCCTTTTAGTCTTTCCATAAAGTCTTCTATATCCTGCTTTTCAATATTAAATTTGGGTATTGTAAAAACATCTCCTTCAACTTGGGGAAAAGTGACAATGTCAGGAAGTAACTATCAGTTTGTCAAAAC
>JAGUWT010000106.1 GCA_020062205.1 Thermodesulfovibrionales bacterium | reverse complement strand
TCAAGCCTTGAAAGGTCGAAATGCTGTATGATGCCTTCATCTCTATTTTTGAGTGCTGCGCCGATTGCTCCCATAAGTGCATATTCCGCCGGGACGAACAGATCATCAAGCTCAAAGATCTCCTTAAAGGCCCTGACCATGCCTTTATTTGCTGCAACTCCTCCCTGAAAGGATACGGGGAGCTTTATTTTTCTCCCTCTTGATATAGAGCCCTTGAAATTTCGTGCAACCGCAAAACAGAGACCAGCCACAATATCTTCCATAGGTGTTGCTATCTGCTGGAGGTGTATCATGTCAGATTTTGCAAAAACACTGCATCTGCCTGCAATCCTTGAAGGCTTTTTTGATTCCAGTGCAAGCTCGCTGAACTCATCGATTGTTAACCTGAGTCTCTCTGCCTGCTGATCGAGAAAAGAGCCGGTACCAGCAGCACAGACAGAGTTCATGGAAAAGTCTTTTACAGAACGGCCATCCTCACCTAAGAGTATGAGCTTTGAATCCTCCCCTCCCATCTCGATTATTGTCTTTATGTGGGGGAAGAGTTGATGTGTTGAGTATGCCTGGGCAACAATCTCATTGACTGGTTTAATTCCGAAAACAGAAGCGATTAGCTTTCCCGCAGAGCCGGTGATAGAAAGTGAGAAGTCTTTCCACCCCCTCCCTTGCCCTCCCCCCTCGAGGGGGAGGGATGGGTGGGGGGGCTGACTTCCGACTTCCAACTTGTTACTCGTTACTGTTTTTAGCAGTTCAAGGGCAACATTAATGGGGTGTCCTTTATGCCTTTTATAACAACTGTAAAGCCTGGTATCTTTTTCATCAAGGATAACAAGCTTTACACTCACAGAACCTGCATCAAGACCAATGAACCTCATCACTGCCTCGATTTCCAGAAATTATACCAATTCTGTATATTCGTCCTCAAATCAATCAAGGATATTTAAAAAGTGAATTAAACCCGAATTACGAAAGGTTGTCCAAGATGTCATTGCGAGGAGCGAAACGACGAAGCAATCCCATTCACTTAGAGATTGCTTCGCTACACTCGCAATGACAGCACTAATAAAACTTTTCATAATACCTTTCGTAATTATGGTTAAAATAACTTTGAAATCACCATATATGATTTAAAACGCAGGCTGAAGCCTGCGGCTACAGTAGTGATTTTATATTATACTCTTTATCCAGACTATAAGCCATGATAACGGCTTTATCGATCTCTTCATACGGAAAGTCAGGAGTGTTCAAGACGAGGTGAGGTGCTTTATCATCAAATGTAAGGCCAAACTTGTGACTCTGCTCATACAGGATTGTGCCGGGAAGGACGTGAAGGATGCTAAAAACAAGGGTAGAAGGCCGCATATTGATTAATGCCTTAACTGAATTAACAAATTTAAAAAATGTATCGCCAGGCAGACCAATAATCAAATCAGTGGTTACCTCTATGCCATTGTCTTCAAGAAGCCCCACTGCCTTTCTAAATTTTTCTTCATCATAATAGCGATTAACATTTTTTAAGGTCTCTTTATTGACTGTCTGGGGGCCTGTCTCCACACTTTTTACGCTAGCCTTTTTGAAAAGCGCGACTGTTTCTTCGTCAACGAATTCAGCTATGATTTCCACAGTGCGTAATTCAATTCCAAAACGGTTGGCACGTGAGATGATCTCAACGACCCTTTCCAGCCGGTCCTTTTTTACATTGAAGACAGTGTCAACAAAGTGGAAACTCTTAATCTCGGGATGGCTCAAAACAAATTCTATCTCCTTTTTTACTCGTTCCTCAGGGAAGAAACGCAGTCCGGGGAGATTCTTGCCTTCAAAGCAGTAGCGGCATTTAAAAACACAACCACGGTACGTCTCAATATATGTTACCTTGTCCCTTGGCGACAGGATACCCTCAAGATAGGGGGAGGGAATTTCACTCAGGTCTTCGATCGGTTGCCTCGGGGGATTTTCTATAATCTGATCATCAACTCTATAAGTAACACCCTTTATTTCTTCTAAACGGCGTTGCCCTAAATAATATTTCAATAATTCTGCAAAGGTAACCTCACCTTCACCATTCACAACCACATCAATACAATGATTTTCCTCTAAATATTTTGCACCGATTGGTCCTGCCTCTGGCCCACCAAGGATGATCTGTATGTGAGGATAAATGGTCTTTATTATCCTGGCAATATCCAGAATCTTGCCGATATTCCAGCAGTAACTGGAAAAACCAATAATATCTGGCCTGCTCTGAGAGAGATAATAAACAACCTGTTGAATACTGATCACTTCAGAATCGAAATCAACAATCTCTATCACGGCATTTTCACGAACAAAACTGTCTTTCAATGCATATGCCTTGAGATAACCAGAGGCGAGAGAAAAATGGTTTGCCCAGTTCAATGAGATAAGGATAACCTTTTTTTTATCCATGGAATGCCAGAATATCCTGTAAATATTTGGTTTCTTTTACAGGGGAAAATTCGTTATTTCCAAATTGCTCCAGATATTTCTCTTCAACCCCAGGGCATAATTCCTGGTAAATACAATCCTGACAATATTGATGGTGCTTAAAAACCTTTTCAAAAAGCGTATCCCAACCATAATAAATTTCACTCATATGATGTTCCAGCCCCTGCATAATACAGAAAGGTAACCCCTCTGTTACAATCCAGACTCGATTTAAGATGCTCAAGTTAACAGCATTCTTTATATGAGGAAGGACATCTTTTAATGATAGATGGTAATCTTGAAATTGAAGAATAATGCGATTGATGCCAAGACAGAGTGCTGCTGTAACTGTAGCCTCTAAATCTTTATAATTTTGACAACACATGGGAATGCGGATGCAGATGAATTTATCACATGAAAGTCTTTGCAAATTTTCTATGCCCTGAATGGTTTGCCGGAAACTACCTGTTGTCCGGGTGAGATAATCATGGATGTCGGGATTTGATCCCCAGATTTTTATTTCAAAGAGATAGCAACCTGCATTTGCTATTTCGAGGAGAAATTGAATATCAGAAAAGGCACAGCCATTGGTTATGAGTTTAATTCTTCTAAAACCCTTTCTCTTGACAGCAAGGATTATCCCTGATAAATCATTCCGTAGTGTCGGTTCCCCACCATAAAAAGCGACACTGTCTTCTTCCGCTTGTTCAAGAGCATTTATTACAGCTTGCAGTTCAGGCTTTACAGGGTTTTTCTGCCTGAAAAGACAATGAAGGCAGTGGTTATTACACTGATTCCCTAAGAATATCTCTTTATATCGTATCAAAGTCCATTAACCTAAGATCTGAAAAAAATTATCATAATCTGATAGGTCCTTTACCACATAATGTGCCCCTGCCTCTATCAGTGCTTCAAGAGCGTATGGACCTGTAGCTACACCAATACATGTTGCACCATATGGCTTTGCACAGTGAACATCACGTGGGGTGTCACCTATCACGATACATTCATTTATGGCAATCTTCTCCTGATATAATTCCTCAAATCTTTTTATCGCTATTGGTAGGAGTCTATTCCTGTCTTCATCGTCACTTCCAAAGGCTCCAGTTGGAAAGTATTTATTGAGATGAAAAGGTTTGAGTTTTATCCGTGCCCCTTGTTCAAGATTTCCTGTGAGAAGTCCCAATCCTATATCTTTTGCAAGACTCAGCTTTTCTAATAGTTTATAGATACCTGGGTTTATATATTTTCTGTTGTTGTTTATTTCGTTCTGGAGATACTTTAGATACGTATAAATAACAGCATTAAGGTTACCATCGGGTGAGAAACCATGTTTCATCAGACCTTCTTTTATTATCTGTGTATCAGTTTTGCCAGCCATACTGATACCATGGAATGCATTTTCGATCGAAAACAGTTCCTTGAATGCAAGAGCGAGGGATCGGGTTCCTGCCCCGCCGGAGTCAATGAGAGTTCCATCAATGTCAAACAGTATCAAACGCATAATATTAATTGTAACTCACTTTCGCTAATGTCTGCAAAAATTTAGCGCATGTCATGCTGAACTCTTTTCAGCATCTAAAATTAATGCTGCCTGTGACCCTGAATCAAGTTCAGGGTGACCGGGATTTATTCAGAAAAATATTCTAAGAATTTATATTCTTTCAGGGCAGGTTGAGGGAGTTTCTTTTTCTCTAATCTCTCTTCATACAATATTATTGCCTCCTCCACATCCTTTGTCCCTTCCACAAGGAGGAATCTCATATATCCTTCACCACCCTGTGTGCTGATGCTACGGAAGCGTTCTTTGAGTGTAAGAAAATAGCAATACTGGAAAAGGTCTTCACATGCCTGATACCTTTTCAGCATAATGGCCTCTTTTGCCTTTTTCAGAAAAAAGAGTTTCTCTGCAGAATTGAAATCCTGTATGAATTTTTCTTTCAATTCCTTGCGTAGAGGGAAATCAGGCAAACAATTCTCCTTGCAATTTCTGGCTTGTGATGGAGGAGATGTGGTCGAAGATTAACAGTTATGCAAC
>JAGUWT010000292.1 GCA_020062205.1 Thermodesulfovibrionales bacterium | reverse complement strand
GTCTGAAAATCTCTATCCAGAATATTTTTGCCGATGATGAATATCTCACCTGAAACACCATTAGATAGTCTTATCTTCTGGCTGAGCTTTCCATCAAGCAGGAAATAACAACGAGGGTCTCCAGCCTGAACAACATAATTTGTTACATAATTCCCCTCTAAGGAAACAGTTGTCCCTTTTGCTGGATAAATAGATGCTGTGCCTTTTATTTGATGTCTTGTACTGAATCTTATCTTCTGCCCTGTTGTTCTGTCTTCAGGATCCATGAACATATAACTTAACCCTACGTCGGCTGCATTGATATGGACTTTCCCTTCTGTTTCAAACCCTCTTACCCTTGTTTTTGCCACATTCGTTGGAGACCATCTCCATGGGCTGATTTCCTGCCATTGGATAAGGTCCTTGACTCTCTTTTCAAAAGCAACAAGCTTTACATTACCTGTGTTTGCAAAAAATTTCTGGATGCAACCTTCGTATTCAGTTGATTGTTCAGGCTTGAGATTCGGATTGCCTACGGCCCAGCCTGTATCCGGCCAGTAAAGGGCATTCATTGTAGGAACACGGAACCCCTTTCCAGCAGATAAAGAAATGTTTGTCTGATTGGGCAATTTTACAAGAAAAGACGCCTTGGGACTGAGTCTGTTTTTAGAATCAATATCATCATATCTTGCCCCAAGTGTTAAAACTATTTTTTCAGATACAGACATTTCATTCTGTAGGAATATGCCTTTTCTTGTTCTGCTGTGTTTCCCCACAGAATTAGCAGTATTTACATTATCTCTACTGTCAATGTCCTCTTCTAAAAGTTCAAATCCGCCTGTCAGCAAATTTGATGAGCCTATTGATAGGCTGTGCTGTAAATCAAGTCCATTGACATGGTTTTTATGTGTATTGTCTTCGTTGCCTGGATTTATATAACCTATTCTTGAATTATAACTGTAGAGCTTAATCGAGGTGTCTTTCATCTTTAGCCCAAGCCCCATCAGAAGATTTTCGTCTGTTTGAGTGGCAAAAGGGGTTAGCCACGTTAAGGAGCCGGGGGAGCCGGCATCCTTATGGTTATAATCAATATTGAGATCTACACGAATGTCCTTCGGAAATTCAAAGGAAAATTTAGTATTTATTGCATCAATGTCATAATCTGAATTAGCCCTGAATCCTTCTGAGATCTCCTTAGACAGGGAGAGATAAAAACCGGTCTTTCCTATTTTCCTCGAGGTGTTAAAGCTGAGATCTCTTGTGATAAATCTACCATATGATGCACTGAATTTTGTTACAGGTTCTTCAGGGATTCGTGTAATTATATTTATGACACCACCCATAGCATCAGCACCATAGAGCGCAGACGAGGCACCCCTGAGAATCTCAATCCTCTCTATATTTTCAAGAGGAATAGAGATCGAATTAAGGTCAACCTGTCCGTCTCCGGGTTTGTTAAGACGTTTGCCGTCAATCAGAATGAGCACCTGCTCGGAAGTAGAACCTCTTAAGCTTACAGAAGCAGATGAGCCACGATTGCCATATTCAAACAGGTTAAGGCCAATAACATTTCTTATGACTTCTGATACACTTCCATAACTGCCAGATTCTATCTCTTTTTTTGTTATCACAGTTACATCCTGTGCAACATCTTCAATTGATTCCTCTATTCTTGTGGCAGTAACAATCACTTCTTCTAACTTTATTTTCTCCTCTGCCCCGCCGATGCGGGCTGATGAAATCATAAAAATTGGCAAAAGTAATAGCCATAATTTATTCATACATTATTCTCCTTTTCAATATAAAAGTTTTAGTGGATTAACAACTGAAGATTACGCTTGATAACTAACCTGTATGCCGGCTCATGATTAACCTCCTCTTCCCTCGAAGGGTTTAGTTCCAAGGTATTCAGGGTCTCCTGACTCAGGGCATCCTACTTGCCAGCCTTCCCAGCGGTTTTAAAACCACCAGTGGTTTATAAAACAGTGATTAGTTTTCAGTGTTTAGTTGTTAGTTAGAAAAAACTGATCACTAATTACTCTTAACTATTCACTGTTTACTGTTTTTGGCTTTCGTTCCCTTTACAGTTGCGGGGCAGTTCCCGGATTTCACGGGATTCCCCTTAAATACCTCTGTATACTGCCAATGGCAGATTAAATGTTTTATTTATTTCCTCGGCCACTCATTATCCCATTCACGAGTTTCACAACCGGATATTTATCCCAGAATTCGATAATATTCAGGCATCCGTAATCCTGCTCTATGCTGAAGATGTTCTCTAAGGGTATTCCGAGGATATGGCAGAGGATTATCCTGTTAACTCCCCCATGAGCAACTATGGCAATACATCCACTATTGTGATTTCCGATGATTTTTTCAAAGACGCCTATAACCCTTTCCTTCATCTCCAGGGTGCTTTCGCCTTCCATGGGGCTGAATTTTAGGGGATTCCCTGCCCATGCATTGAACTCCTCCGGATACTTCTCTTTTATCTCGTCAAATGACATACCTTCCCAAATCCCGAAATTACGTTCTCTCAAAGAAGAAACTATTATGGGATTAATGGAATGAGGCTTTGCTATAAGCTCAGCGCTTTTAATTGCCCTGCTTAAATCAGAGCAGTAGGCCGCTGTTAGTAATCTCCCTTTATCCCCCTTTAGTAAAGGGGGGCGGGGGGGATTTGAGCAATTTATAATTTCTCTAACTATGTATTTCGAAAGCTGTTCCATTTGCATCACACCATTTTCTGAAAGCGGGACATCGATTGTCCCCTTGTAACGCCTTTTCTCGGCACCTTCTGTTTCGCCGTGTCTTATTAAATAAAGAGTCGTGACCATGCATTTACCATTAATAAAAAGATTATTTCTGTAATCTCGCT
>JAGUWT010000226.1 GCA_020062205.1 Thermodesulfovibrionales bacterium | reverse complement strand
TCTGAATCATCAATACAGTAATGAATCCATTTACCCTGTCTTCTGTCCTTAATCAGACCTGCTTCTCTTAGCACACCGAGATGAAAAGATACCTTTGGCTGGATCATGTCGAGGGCTGCAACAATGTCGCATACGCATAATTCTCCATGTTCGAGAAGTTTGAGAATCCTCAAACGTGTTTCATCAGACAAAGCTTTAAAGATAGTGAGAACAGTATCCATCTTCTTATCCTTTCAGATTTTTTCCTGCTGTATCAGCTCCTTCACCTTTTCAAGGTTTGGCAGCGGTCTCCCTGCATGCTTAAGTTTCCCATTAATAACAAGGGCAGGGGTTGACATGGTGTATTTCATAATCTCCTTAATATCTGTTATTTTATCCACCTTTGCATCAATGCCAAGCTCATTTACTGCCTTTGTCGTAAGTTCCTCCATCTTGTGACAGTTTGGACAACCCGGCCCTAAGACTCTGATTTCCATAAACAAACCTCCTACAAAATTGCATTAAATAAATAGCCAACGGCTATTATGGTTACAGTCATTATCCCGACAAATACACCAAGCAGTGGAACTTTTAAGACCTTTCTCAGGATTATCATCTCAGGAAGTGACAATGCGGTGACTGCCATCATAAAAGCAAGAACTGTTCCCATGCTCATGCCCTTTTCCATCAATGCATAGACAATGGGAATAACTCCAGCAGCATTTGCGTAAAGCGGTACGCCGATTGCCACAGCAACAGGCACTGCCAGGGGATTTCCTTTGCCTGCGTAATACGAAAGGAAATCCTCAGGTACATACCCATGTATGAATCCACCGATACCAATGGCTATAATGATAAAAAGCCATACCCTTTTTAATATGTCTATTGTATTGTCTTTTGCATATTGGAGCCTTTCCTCAAAGCTCTGTTTGATTATTTCATATTCCTTTCCATCGTGAATTTTATAAACATATTCTTCAACCCATTTTTCGAGTTTGAGTTTTCCAATAATAAAACCCCCGAGTATCGCCACAAAAAGACCTGTACCAATATAGATTGTCGTTACTTTCCAGCCGAAAAGACCAAACAGAAGAACAACTGCTACCTCGTTAACCATAGGAGATGAGATGAGAAAAGAAAAGGTTACACCGAGAGGAACACCTGCTTCCATAAACCCTATAAACAGCGGAACCGCAGAACATGAACAAAATGGGGTGACTATGCCAAGTAAGGCTGCAAGGATGTTACCTATAAATTCTTTTTTATGAGATAAGATCCTCTTCGTCTTTTCAGGAGGGAAATAGCTCCTGATAATTGATACAGCAAATATTATAATTGAGAGCAGGAGGAATATCTTGATCGTATCATAAATAAAGAATTCAAGGACATCTGCGAGGCGTGAACCATGCTCTAATGGAAGTATATTATATGTTAGATACTCTGCAACTTTCTTTATCATTTCTATTTTATATATAAACTATTTTAAATATGTATGTCAAGAAAATTAAGTCACATAAGCACATGGATTTTCTCTATCATTATATTGTTTCAACTCCGAATTGTTTTATTGTATAATCTGATTAAAATATTCGGTTTATTCGTAAAAAAGTTGAAAATCATAAGTGACTGAATTCCCGCCTGCGCGGGAATGACAGAACTGCTAATATGCATATGAATGAAAGGAGGTGATTTTAGTGAAAAATGTTATCACTATCATACTATTTGTAATTTTTTCGCTTGCCATCAACTCAGCATCCTTTGCGGTAGAAGAGAAAAAAACAGAGACAACTCCACCTGGAGTGTTGAAACTTCCGGTTGCATCAAAAGCACAGCAAATTACGGGTGGGGTTAGTGCAGTTAATACTATTACTCATTCAATAACTGTAACTAAGAAAATCAGGGATAAGGTTGTGGAGGCTGTCATCACGATTGACGATAAAACAAAGATTATGAAGGAAAAAGAAAATAAGTCTTTCGCTGATATAAAGACAGGCGATAAGGTGGTTGTCAAATATACAAAGATTGACGGGAAAAATATTGCAAAAAGTATTGCCATCAAGCCAGTAACACCAGAATCTAAAGAGGAACAATTAGAAAAACGGGCTAAACCAGCAAAGAAAAAATAATCTTCTTAATTGAACAGGGCACTTGGAATATAGTGCCCTGTTTTTTCTTGTACTTTTATTGATTTCTTAAACTTATCCTGAACTCTTTTCCAAAGAAAGAGTTCAGCTCAGTGAGATGGAACTATCCTTTAAAGGCATGTCGAAGCAGAGATGCCTCACAATCAGAAGCAGAGCAAAACTAAAAAATTAATGTACTGACTCATAATCAGGATGCTCGTGCATGATAGCCATGCGGTTTACAATAAAGCGATATGCAAGGACTAACATACCTACCACACCGATAGATAACGCAATCTCACTCCATAACGGATAGTATTTTTGTGAAGTCGGAAGATACCAGTTGTAAGCAATTATGGATACATTAAGACGATTTAATATGACGCCAAATGCAGTTAAAAAGCCCGAAAATTGAACAAGTTTAGGTTTCTCTTTCCTCGCACTATGAGTAAAGAGAATAGCTGGCAGGAGAACGAAACCAAGGATTTCTACCAAATACCAGTAACCATATGGGGTATTCAGATACCCCCATGTATTAGAATGAGCCAGATCAAACAATTTCAGTATGAAATAGATAAACAGGGCAGATGCTGCACCCTTTCCAAGGCCAATGACAAGCCTGTTATATTCAGCTTCATTGAAATCTTTAAGCTGTCTTTTGAAGATTTTATGTGTAATAGAACTCTCAACTATTACCATACCAATTCCTGCAAAGATAGCTGATAAGAGGAAAAACACTGGCAACAGTATTGAATACCAGAGAGGATGGAGCTTTGCAGGGGCAACGAGATATAAGCCACCCAGTGCAGATTGATGGCCACCGGCTATGATTACTCCAAAAATAGTTGCCCAGATAGCCAGCTTACTAAAGAATTCACGAAGTTTCCTCAGATTCAACCATTCAAAAAGGGCCGGGGCCCACTCAATTAGACAGATGTTTATATAAAGGAAGAAATGCCAACCTATTAGAAACAGTATAGAGGAAAATCCCCAGGACCATCCGATGAGATAAGGAATGCGATAATAACGACCAAGATCGAACATAAGGGCAAATACAGCAAATATATACCCGAGAAGGCTTGAAAGGATAGCCGGACGAACAAAATGATGATATTCCTTCATCCCGAAGAGATGAACAGCAGTACCAAGGGCAAGACCAGGAGCAGCTAAGGCGATACCGACAAGGACATCAAACCCAATCCATAATCCCCACGGGTAGGTATCCGAGAGATTTGTTGATGGGCCAAGTCCGAAAAAAAGTCGATAAATCATTACTGCAACTCCAAGACCCACAATAACCGCTGCGATTAAATTGGGAACATTGAAATTACTGATAATATAATCCCTTGGAGTCATTCCAAGAAGTATCTTTTCTCTAAACCATGTATTAGTGTTTTGCGCCATGGCCTTCTCCTTTCTTCTCTGAGGATGTGTCATGGCTTGGTTTATGTTTATTCCGAGCCTTTGAGATAGCATAATAAGCCCCAAAGACAAGGGGCCAGGCACCAACAATTTCAAACATCTTTACTGCAAAGAGGAACCCATTACTCGCTTTCGGTATCGGTGTCGTCCCGATATCTGTTCTGAGTCCGATTTCATCGAAAGGAACTGAAGAGAGATAGAGCCAGCTTGCGCCGCCTACTTCATGTTCTCCATAAACATGGTCAACATATTTACCCGGATTATTTATTATCCTTTCGTGAGCCAGATTAATGAGTTCACTTCTTTTACCAAATCTCAATGTTTCTGCAAGACAGATCTCGACACATGCAGGAACGCCACCTTCTTTAGTAATTCTGTCATAACACATAGTACATTTTGTAACCTGAGGATTGAGAACCTCATAATACTCATATGCCGGGATATCAAATGGGCAGGCAATCATGCAGTAGCGGCATCCTATACACACACTGGGATTGTAAAGGACTGAACCCTCAGCAGTTTTCTTAAATGCCTCAACAAAGCATGCGGATAAACAGCCAGGGTCTTCACATTGCATACACTGTTTCTTTACATATATAGGGTTTCTATCTTTTGAGCTTATATAGCGATTGACAACTGTAAATGTCCCTGCGTGAGTCCTTCTAACATTATCAAAAACAGATTTTTTTTGATTTACTGAAGCCTCAAATTCTTTTATAGGTTTGTTCGGATTTTTATTCCATTCATTACATGCCCATTCGCATCTTCTGCAACCAATACAACGTGTTGTATCAATGAGCACACTATAAGGCTCTTCAGGAGCAGGGGCCTTTTTCCTTTCTTCCCATTGTTTCCAGTTTTTTCTATTGGCGGTATTACCTTTAGAAAAAATCGAAGGGCCACCTTTTTCGTACGCATGGGCAATGGCACCACTGCCAAGTAAGCTAGTCCCCGCAATTGTTGCAGTTCGTTTAAAGAAATCCCTCCTGCTAATTCCCATGGATAAGCCTCCGTGCTAATATTTTCTTTCTTGGCTGAGGATAAAATATAACCATATAAATACAAACATTGCCAGAACAGCTATCGCATATTCATAGCCATGATGTGAAAAAAGTTGTTCAAAGATATACATTATATCTCCTTTCTACTTTAGTAGAGGTGCTTCATATTTCGTTAATACATCTGTTGGTCTTACTTCTTTTTCTTTATGACACTCTTTACATTCCTTTGGTTTTTCAAGTTTCATAAACTCATGACAGTCAATACATTGACGATGATAAGCTGCAAGCAAGCGCGGTCTATTGAAATTTTTCCTGTCAAAAGAGATAGCATGGCAATTCCTGCAATATGGTGGACTGTCCTTTTCGACCTCTGCCTCTGCACGGCTTTGATGATGGCAACCGTCGCATAATGTCTGCAGATTTCTATGGAAGTATGCACCTAATTTGCTCTCATTGGATTTTTTGACTAAGTTCTCGATTATCTTGAGGTGTGGAAATTTTGCAGGCTCGTATTCCTTCTCTAAAATTTTAACTGTTACTTCTTTCTTTACCTTTTCTGTATTAAGCTTTGCTACCGAAAGCTTTACGTCTGGAAGAAGCTCTTTCTTCCCAGAATGACAGATAGAGCATGTCTCTTTTTTAGGGCCCTTTGATTGTATATCCATTATCGGAAGAATACCATGACAGCCCAGACAGTTTTTCTCAGATTTCTTTATCTTGTGACAGCCGGTACAGCTCATCTCAGATAATACATCATGGTATGCATTTGCAACATTTACCCATTTTCCATCATTATTGCCGGTAAGGGTATGGCATTTTTTACAGGAATTCAATGTTTCATGATGGCAACTTCTACAGGTCTTCTGGTTCTTCTCATGAAACTTATGATCAAACGGAACTCCTTTCATCCTTGCTTTTTCAATATCTAAGAAGGGTTTTTCTGGTTGACCACCATCTGGTCGTGGAACCTTTTCAAGTTCAGCAACTGTTTTGTACTTTCCTGTGTGGCATTTTTCGCAGAGGAGAGGGCCTGCTTTTTTCTCCTTTTTAGGAATTACTTCCTCCTCTTTCAGAGTAAAATATAAATGACAGTTCAGGCATCTTGTATGAGAAACTTTCCTCACTGTAAGGTCCTTTTTAGCTGTGGTACGTATTTCGGTAGCTAATGTAGGTCCCTTTTTCTTACCGACATCGTGACAATAGTAACAGGACCACTCTTTCCCTTTTTCATAGACTAATTCTTCATTATAAATGTGGTGGCAGAGGTCACAATTGTCTTTAATGTTCTTTTCTTTCAGTTTCTTATCATGAGTATCATGAACCTGAAAATCAAATTCCATAATTGGATATTTAATTTCTACAGATTCAAGCTTTTCTATATGGCAATCTCCGCAGACAATGGGACCGGCCTTCTTTTTTTCTCTACTCTTTTCTTTATGACAACTAATACATTCGTCATGATAGGCATTCATTACAGAGTCTTTGTCTTTTTTCTCAACCTTTTTAGGGAAATCAAATAAGATAAGATCCTTTTCCTTGTCGAGAGGATGGCATGTATCGCATGTTTCCCCTTCTTTCTTGCCTTCCTTTTTTAATGCCTCAACATGTTTTTTATGGTCAAAAATTACCTGCGGCCGCTCTAACTCACCGAAGATTTCTGTATGCGCAATACTAATCTTATTATCAGGTTTAGTAACAGATTGCGCAGGCTTGCTTTCCAGGGCTTCCTTAGTCACTACAGGACCTTCTACAGAATAAACACCATGCAATCCATTAATGAGTAAAAGTAATATACTTAAGCCTAATACTAAGAATAGTAGCTTTTTTCCCATAATTCTTTCCTTCCCGGTTTATTATCCTACTTTAAATTCCTCTGGAACTTCCATAGTCTCAGCTAATATTTCATCCATGAACATAGCATGACCTTCGAGATTGTAAAACTTCAACACGTCGTTGATGCTGGTATAACAGTTATGGCATGGGGCGCAAATATTGTGACAACCCGTAGCTATAATCTGCTCAGCCTTTACCCGAGCTCCCTCGCACCTATTGCGTTTCCATGGAGGGCCGATGGCATTTCCACCTCCACCGCCATTACAGCAAAAATTATGTTCCCTATTGGGTTGCATCTCTATAATAGGACCCTCACATGTTGCATTTACAAGGTATCTGACCTTCTCACCTGCACCTCTAAGCCTTACAAGATTACAAGGATCTTGAATGGTAATAGGACCTTTAATCTTCTTATTTTTATCTATCTTTATTCTTCCTGTGCTGACAAGTTCATAGTAAAACTCAATAGGATGCAATGTCTCTATTGGACTATCCTTCCATCCCATCAGCGGCGGTGCCACATAACATGTGGCATTCAGTGGATGCCCTCACTCGGTCAGCACTACTCGTTTGATCTTTAACCTCATGGCATTATCATAAATTCCCCGTACAACCCTCTGCATCGTCTCCATGTCACGGATGAACATCCCCATGTTTGCACTATCCCAGCCATCCTGTGCTGATACAGTCCAGTCAATTCCGGCAACATTCATGATTTTTGCTGTACGGGCAATATGATAGGTTGCTACTTTCGGTTCGGTGCCGAGAGGGCACCACATAACATCTGCCCCTTCTTTATCAATAGGGATGCGAACATTTTTTATCTCAGCCCTTACCTCCTCCTCCTGCCATTGCATGGTATCAATCCAGTCACCCTGTGTTAACCATAACTGGTTTAATGTAGCTGAAAGGCTATGGGTCTGATCCAGTATGTTTTGAGGAACTAACCCAAGAATAAAACATATGCGGCGGACCATGCCAAGTTGATATGCTATATCCAGCCCAAAGGGACAATACATGCTACAGCGGCGGCAGAGATTGCATTCACAAAAGACAATCCTCGCAACCTGTTTCATGAATTCAGGGCTTACCTTTCCTTTCCGCTTGATGAGCTCCCAGAGAGTCATTTTAACTTTAGCTACAGGTGCATAGGTAGGGTCTTTATCATGTGACAGGTACCAGTGGCATGCAGTCGAACAGAGCGCACAGTGAATGCAGGTTTCTAAGGGTGCCATGAATCGTGCTGCGTTTTTCCCAATATTCAAAACAGCATTTACTACCTTTTCTATCTTTTCCGTTGTGAGATTTTTAACAGTTTCATCAAAGCCTATATCAGCAACTGGTTTTCTTTTAAGCTCTATCCAATCTCTTGTTTCAACGCCTTCTTTAACGCTTACTTCAGCCATTTATATAATCCTCCATAATTTAACTTACCAGTCCTTTGAATGACGATACCCCTGATCAGAACCCATATATGCCCTTGTGAGAAAGAAGTAAAGCATGTGGCCAAGCCTTGTAAAGGGAATAGTTATCAACATAAGCGATCCAAAAATCATATGGAGTATCACCATGATTTTATGAGGAAGAAGCCACTGATGATAAGCGAGAAAACCTGTGATAAAAGGTAAGAATGCAATAGCGAGGATTAGGTAATCATCAGCAAAGGTAACAAAACGCACCTCTGGGGCAAAAATCCTTCTTAATGCAAAGAAAATACAACACCCTATAACGATCATGGCCATAATATCAGACAATCCCTCGGAGAGTGTCCACCAGCTAATTCCCCAGGATTCATATATCAGGACATTATGGGCAAGAAGAAATACGGGAAGTATTACAAGACCGATATGAAAAAGAAAGGTTACAGTTGTCACTACAGGCCGTAAACGCCAATTACGACTATTAAATGGAATAAGCCAGTGTAAAAGAGAACGCAGGCTTAATTTTAAATCCATGTAGGGATATACTACCTTCTCTTTCTTTGCCAGTAAAACCATCTCCCGGATTTTATAAATGCTCCCCCCAATAAATACAAGAAATGCAATCCAGACCAGAGGACCTCTCACGAAATTATATATCGAAGGATCTTTTATGAAATCATACATTTTTTACTCCTGTACACTATAGTTCATTTATTGAGATAATCCGGCGATAATATTTTCCGTTCTGTATGCACCGTATTAATATCTTGCTGCCATCAGGGTTAAATACAGGATTCCAGAGAGATTCGTATTCCTTCTTTCCAACCTTCCCGTCAACAACCAGGTAAAATTTGCCATTTCTTTCAGCCTTGACAATAATTCTATCGCTCCCCGGGCTGAAAACAGGATCCCATACGTTTTCAAATGTTTCAGACCATGGAGAGCCATCTACAGCAACTGTCCACCTTTTATTTTCTTTTACAACTGCTGCAACTTTTTTACTGTCAGGGCTGAAAACCGGTGATAACACTGCTTCACCAACTGTCATGTTCCACGGCTTACCATCAACCGC
>JAGUWT010000204.1 GCA_020062205.1 Thermodesulfovibrionales bacterium | reverse complement strand
AGTACTCTTGATTATTGGCTTGTTCTCTTCAACCATTGCCTTGAGTTCCTTCGTAGCCATGTTAAGATTCTTAATAAGTTCAGGGCCATCTGACTTCAGGGATCCAGAGAAGTCTTTCATATTGGCAACAGCAGTTGTAATGGGTTCTTTATTTTTTTCAATCAGGTTCTTTAATGAAACAACAAGGGTTTCTATATTATCGAGAACAACGCCTAATTTCTCATCATTCACCAAAATGGCCTGATTCAAATTTTCGGTAATCTCCCGTAAATTTTCGATGGATTCCTTCAATGATTTTTTTGCCTCTTTTGTACTGAATGCCTCGTTCAGAGATGTTGCAAGGGTATTGATATTTCCTGACACATTTGTGAGGTTCCGAATCATATCGTCAAGATCAACTATCTCTATGACATCTTTAATGGTATCACCATTATTCAGAACAGGTTGCGTAGCTCCAGGCTTTATTTCGAGATATTTGTCACCAAGAAGACCAACAGCCTTAATCGAGGCTGATCCATCACTATTGATCTTCACAGCACGATCTATTCTCAGGGTAAGCTTTGCCCTGGCACCTTCGAGCTCTATCTTTTCTATTACTCCTGCGTCAACACCTGCAACCTTAACCTTTGTCTTTTCATCAAGACCTGCGATGTTCTTAAAATAAACGTGAACGATATATCCTTCCTTTTTTCTCAACCATTCAACTCCACCAACCTTGAATGTCATAAAGGATAAAATTACAATAACAATAACAGCAAAGAATCCTACCTTAAGCTCTATTGAAAGCCCTCTCATGGTGAACCCCTTCTAATTTTATTGGCCCAATCGCGCTCCCTGTTATAAACTGATGAACAAACGGATTTTGGGTATTCTTAATTTCATCTGGAGATCCTACTGAGATTATTTTCCCTTCGTAAAGCATGGCAATCCTGTCAGCAATTTTGTATGCGCTGTTCATATCATGGGTAATTGTGACAGATGTAATTGAAAGATGCTTTTTCATCTCTACAATAAGGTCATTGATTGCATCTGCCATGATAGGGTCAAGACCGGTAGTAGGTTCATCGTAAAGTAAGATCTCGGGCTCATGTGCAATAGCCCGTGCAAGTCCTACCCGTTTCTTCATACCACCAGACAACTCTGATGGCATCAGATCTTCAACTCCTACAAGTCCCACCAGTTTGAGTTTTTCAACCGCAAAAGCCTTTACATCTTTTTCATTCATCTTTTTCTGCCTCAGAAGTACAAATCCTATATTTTCCCATACACTCAAAGAATCAAAGAGTGCCCCTGCCTGAAAAAGCATACCAAATTTCTTCCTAACTTCATAGAGTTCATTCTCCTTTAATGTTGCAATATCAATGCCATCTATGAGCACCTTCCCTTTATCATTATCAGGCTTTATTATACCAATAATGTGTTTGATGAGAACGCTTTTCCCTGAACCACTTCCTCCAATCACAACCATGCTCTCACCCTTTTCAACCTTAAGGTTCACCCCTTGGAGAACATGCTTAGTATTAAACGATTTATGCAAATCTATAATCTCTATCATGTAAAAATCTCGCCACAAAGGTCACAGAGAGAATTATGAGGACGCAGAGTTGTAAAAATTAATGCAATACTCTGTGCGCTCATTCTGAATCTCTGTGGTTTAAATAATATGCTGTCTTCATTTAAATAACAACGCAGATAAAAAGTAATCAGAGATCAATATGGTCATGGATGACAGCACGACTGCGCCTGTTGTTGCCTTTCCGACACCTTCAGCCCCTCCACTCGTGTAAAAGCCTTTATAGGAACTTATCAGGGCAATGCTTGCCCCGAAAAATCCCGATTTGATCAAGCCATTATAAATGTCGCTTACCTCTAAATAATCCCATGTACGCTTCCAGTAGACAGTCGAACTGGCCTCGAAGAGCCCTACGGTTACAATATATCCACCGATAATACCAATGATGTCTGCAATGATGACAAGTGCAGGCAACATAAAGATACCTGCAATAAACCTTGGGACAATAAGGTATTTAATTGGATTTGTTGCTAATGTTTCAAGTGCATCTATCTGTTCTGTTACCCTCATGGTACCAAGCTCTGCAGCTATTGCAGCACCAGCCCTTCCTGCAACGATGAGCCCTGTCAGCACAGGTCCGAGCTCCCTTGTCATGGAGAGCGCAACAACCGAGGCAACGAGTGTCTCAGCACCAAATCTTTTGAATCCAGTATAGGTTTGAAGGGCAAAAACCATGCCTGTAAAAATTGCGGTTATTAAAACGACAGGGGTAGACCTTATTCCTATTTCAAGCATTTGTTTAAAGGTACCTCTTATCTCAAGTGGTAAAGCTACCATCTGTCTTACAGTAGTAACGAAGAGGATCAAAATCCTGCCGAGTTCTTCGGCAAAGACTGTAATAGAACGACCTATGAGTTCAATCAGTTTGAACATCTATATATTGTTTCCTTGAGTGGCTACCGAGTGATGTCAGTATCTCATAAGGTATCGTCTTTGCTTTATCAGCAAGTTCATATGCAGTTATTGCATCATTGCCCTGTTCACCCAGAATAACCACTTCATCACCTTCGCTAACATCTTCTGTATCCGTGAGGTCTATCATGGTTAAATCCATACATATTCTCCCTACGACAGGAACACGCCTTCCCTTTACAAGCACCTCTGCACTGTTGGACAAAAGTCTGCTATAACCATCTGCATAGCCCACGGGGAGTATTCCTATTTTACTCTGCCTTCTTGTTATGAATGTCCTTCCATAGCTTATTGGCAAATTCGGTGGCAGGTTTCTTATGGTGAGTATCCTGGTCTTGACCTTCATCGCTGGCATCAAACTGATAAGTGCTGAGTGCTGTAAAGGTGAATATCCATAGAGCATAAGGCCGGGCCTTACTGCATCAAGATAGGCAGCCCCGAATGTAAGGATAGCGGCACTATTTGCAATATGGGTAAGGATAGTTCCTTTTATACTCTTAAAAATGCCCTCTTTTATTGTATGAAATCTCTCAAGCTGGAAAAGTGCATATGATCTGTCTGAAAGATCGGCATCTGAAAAATGGCTCATAAGTCCGCATATCTCTATCCCCTCCATCTTTGAAATCTTCACCAAGTCTTCAGGAAGAGAGGTACCACTAAGCCCCAGTCTCCCCATTCCCGTATCTATCTTCACGTGTACCTTTATTGAGGTTCTTTTCTCTCTGGCTATACGTGATATAGCTGACGCTGTATTCATATTGTGTATGACTGGTATGAGATTGAAATCAAAAAAACTTGTGATATCTTCACTGTCGAAGAGTACGATTATGGGCGCAGTAATACCAGCATCCCTGAGTTGAATAGCCTCACTGGAAAATGCGACTGCAAGATATGAGGTCCCCTCTTTAATCAACTTTTTTGAGACCTCTACAGAGCCATGACCATAGGCATCCGCCTTGACGACTGATATTATTGGTCGGTTTTGAACAATCTTTTTAACGGTCTCAAGATTGTGCGCTATTGCAGAAAGGTTAATCTCTGCAACGGCTCCTCTATGCACCTTCTTTTTCTTTGTCTATTTCTTCTTTTTTCGTTTCTTTGGATTTTTCTTTATCGGGTGTTACATCAATTTCATCTTGTTCTTTTACACCCTTCTTAAAGTTTCTTATTGCCTGTCCTATCCCGCTTCCTATTTGTGGAAGTCTTGTCGCACCAAAAAGAATAATGATTATGATCAGGATGATGACTAATTCCTGCATTCCTAACCCAAACATACTTTTCCTCCTTTCGTTTAATAACAGTTAGTTATTAACAAAAATAGACTAACTTCTCAATGCTATTTGCTCATTACTAACTGCTAAGATCTCTCTTTTATAGTCTTCTATCGTATTGATATTTACAAAAGACCTACCATCTGGGTCTACAGCCCTCACCTCCTCCTCTTCTATATAAAGAACATCCAATCCACTGAGAAACCCTCGCAAACTCCTTTTCCCTTGATTTATGTTCTTCTCCATTGTCTGAGCAGTTTTTTTTGAATAAATACCGAATAGTGGTTGGGGTTTTTTATCATAAACAGGGACTGCGACGTCCCACCTCTTAATCCCCCCACGCCCCCCTTTAGTAAAGGGGGGTAAGGGGGGATTTATCTGATGCTCCGCTGCTTTGTATTTATCAACAATATATCTTATCAGTTCTGCATTGATAAAAGGCATATCACATGCAATCACGAAGATTTCAGGGGCTTCTGAAGCAACAAGCCCTGAAAGTATCCCTGTCATAGGTCCCCTGCTTTTCATTACATCTCCTACCATAGGTACACCAAGATAGAAGAATAATTCGGGATTATTCGTGCTTATCATAATTCTGTCAAAGATTGTATCAAGGAGGTTTATATGAAACTCAATAATCCTTCTGCTTTTTATTTCAATAAATCCTTTCACAAAAGGGAGTCTTTTATTTTCCCCACCAGCCAAAATCAAAGCATCCATCATAATATCACAGTTATTATCTCCTCTCATTCTAATAAGCTTAGCATATTTTAATAGTTTATTAAAAAATAGCTTTCAATACAAGACAAAACTACTTATACCCAAAGTATTTTTTGCTTGCCCGAATGTTCTCTTTGTGCTATATTAAGTATAATATTTTTTAAATTACTCTTTTGAAGGAGGGCAATCGCCTGCCCTGTTTGTGATAAGTGAAAAAGTTGATCCGGCAAATTGGATCTTTTGGGAGCTAACGTAAGGAGTCAGTGTGCATGTCTCTCAGAATGAGAAAGCCTAAAGCCTCCTTCAAGGCACCCACCTTTTAACAAGGGATCTAACTCTTCCCTTACACGGCAGGGCGGGTTTTATAAGGCTGGAAATTCTAAAGGTTATGCTTTTGAGGAGGGTTATAAATTATACATTTTCTCAGATTCACAAGGTGGGGTCTTTATACGCAGATGACTTTCACTGGAATCAGGTTATGATAGATCGGTTTTTAAAAGTTATTTTCAGGTTCAAAGTGTTATCACCTCCAAAAGCCTTATTTGTTCTGTTAGATGAATAGCAAGTGATAGTAACCCTATCTTTCGTCTAACAAGCCTCACAAGATAAGCCAGCCTTAGAAAGTTCCAATATTTATTGTGCATTATACGTTGCAATGATGTTTAGCAGTCATTGCAAACTGCTAAACAGTTTATTGATAAAGGAGGACATAAAGAATGGGCATTACAGCATATCTATTCATATCTTTTTGTGTAGGTCTTCTTATTGGATTGGGCTTAAGCCTCATTTATAGAGCAACACTTAAAGGCCAACGAGAAGCCATTGAAAGGGAAAAAGCAAAGATAATAGAAGAGGCTACCAAGTCGGCAGCGACTGTTAAAAAAGAGGCCATCATAGAGGCCAAGGATGTCGTGTATCAGGCAAAATCAGAGGCAGAAAAAGAGATAAAAGAAAGACGTTCTGAGCTGAATCATCTTGATAAGAGATTACGACAGAAAGAGGAAATGTTTGAAAGAAAGTTTGACCAGATAGAAAAAAGAGAGCATGAGCTATCGAAGAGAGAGAGAGATTACAACTCAAGAGAGCGTGCTATTCAGGATAAGGAAGCCTATTACGCCCAGTTGATAAAAGACCAGGCACAATTACTTGAAAAATTATCCGGACTCAGTTCAGAAGATGCAAGACAGGAACTGCTAAAGAGGATAGAGGAAGAATCACGATTTGAGGCTGCCAAACTTGCCAAAAAAATAGAAGATGAAGCAAAGGAATTATCTGAGAAAAAGGCAAAAGAGATCATAGGCCTTGCAATACAGAGATATTCAAGTGACTATGTTGTAGATGCAGCTGTAACTGCTGTTCCCCTTCCGAATGATGAAATGAAAGGGAGGATAATCGGGAGAGAGGGCAGGAACATCAGGGCGCTTGAGGCTGCGACAGGTGTTGACCTCATTGTAGACGATACACCAGAGATTGTAACACTCTCTGCCTTTGACCCGGTCAGGCGTGAAATCGCAAGGCTTTCACTTGAACGACTGATAACAGATGGGAGGATCCACCCAACAAGGATTGAAGAGATAGTGGAAAAGGTAAAAAAAGAGGTTGAAACATATATCCGTGAAGAAGGTGAAAAGGCTGTCTTTGACTTCGGGCTTTCCGGTATACATCCAGATATGATAAAACTTATTGGAAGGCTTAAATATCGAACATCATATGGTCAGAATGTCCTTCAGCATTCAAGAGAGGTAGCATATCTGGCAGGTGTAATGGCGAGCGAACTTGGAGTAGATGTGAAGCTTGCAAAGAGGGCAGGCATTCTCCATGATATCGGTAAAGCAGTAGACCATGAAGTGGAAGGGTCACATCAAGAGATTGGTGCAAATATAGCAAAGAAGTATGGAGAAAACCAAAAGGTAATAAATGCCATTCTGGTCCATCATGGTGAAGGAGATCCTGCAACTGTTGAGGCTGCCCTTGTAGCTGCTTCTGATGCACTGTCAGCTGCTCGGCCAGGTGTAAGAAAAGAAACTATAGAGAGTTATCTGAAGCGTCTTGAGAAACTCGAACAGATGGCACTCTCTTATAAGGGCGTTGAAAAGTGTTATGCAATTCAAGCAGGAAGAGAAATAAGGATCATCGTAAAGCCTGAAGATATCAATGATGAACTGTCTTCGATCATAGCAAGGGATCTTGCCAAAAAAATCGAAGATGAGATGACATACCCCGGACAGATAAAGGTTACCGTTATCAGGGAATCAAGATATGTTGAGTATGCAAAGTAAAGGGGAACTCATTCAAATTTTGTGTAAATCAATCATGCCGATAAGTCTGCACAAAAAAGAATGAAAACCGTCATTCCCGCACAAGCGGGAATCCAGAAGGAGTTTTAATAAAAACATAGATTCCTGCTTTAGCAGGAATGACATAAAAAAAGAGTATGTTCAATTGAAACTATTATTTATTGGTGACATCGTCGGCAAGGTTGGCAGACTTACTACAAAGGCCTTACTCCCAACCATTGTTGAGCGATATAAGATAGACCTCGTTATTGCAAATGGAGAAAACGCTGCCGGTGGTTTTGGTTTAACTGATAAAATAGTCTCTGAGATTTTCAACTATGGTATCCATATACTAACAACAGGAAATCATGTCTGGGATAAAAAAGAATTTATTTCACAGATATCAAAGGAAGACAGGGTACTCAGACCTTTCAATTATCCTCCAGGTGTTCCAGGATTTGGAAGTATCATATATACAACTCCCCATAACAATAAGGTAGCAGTTGTGAATCTTATGGGAAGGGTTTTTATGTCAAATGTGGATTGTCCGTTCAGAGTAGGCAAGGAAGAAATAGAACGGCTGAGCACGATGACAAAAATTATCATCGTAGATTTTCATGCAGAAGCGACGTCGGAAAAGATTGCTTTTGGGTATTTTATCGATGGCAAGGTGAGTGCAGTTATCGGAACACATACCCATGTCCAGACTGCTGACGAGAAGATATTGGCCGGTGGAACAGCTTATATAACAGATGTAGGAATGACAGGCCCGTATCATTCTGTCATAGGGATAGAAAAGGAACAGATTATACAGCGATTTCTAACACATATTCCTGTTCGATTTGAGACAGCGAAAGGTGAAGGAATTTTCTCTGCTGTCGTTGTTGAGATTGACGATAAAACAGGTAAATCTACTGCAATACAGCGGCTCCAGATCACATATCCCTAAAATGTTCATTCCGTTTACCTTGACTAAAATGAGATTTTTTTGTTAGGCTAAAAAAATTGATTTCAGGAGATTGTATCGTATGAAAAAGAAACAGGGCATTAAACACACTATAAAGAAGGTAACCACGACCAAGGCAAAGGCAAACATTCAATCAAAATTAAAATCAAAGACAAAAAAATCAGCTCTAATCTCCCCGAGGGAGAAGAGGCTTAGCGAGATAAAGAAGAAGCTCTTGGCTCAGAAAAAAGCACTGCTCGTGGAAGCGGTTGAGGCACTTCAAGAACTTCCAGGACAAATCACATTCCCTGACCTTGGTGATCAGGCAACCGCAGAGACGGATAGAAATTTTATGCTCCGGCTCAGGGGAAGGGAACGTAGTCTTTTAAAAAAGATCGATAATGCGTTAGAGAGAATTGAACAGGGAATATTTGGGATCTGTGAAAGGTGTAAGGAAGAGATTGGTATCAAGAGGCTTGAGGCAAGGCCTGTTACAACCTTGTGTATAGAATGTAAGACGCAGCAGGAAGAAGAAGAAAAACTCATGGGGACATAGACATAGCTCACCTTCTTGTCTTCAAACCATACCTATCACTCAAGACATCACCCAGAACATTAAAACAGAGTGCCGTAAGGGCGATCATCAAACCAGGAAAAATCACCATCCATGGAGCTGATGAAATATAAGCTCTATGAGCACTTACCATCGAACCCCATGTTGCTGTTGGAGGCTGAGCACCTAATCCTAAAAAACTCAGAGACGCCTCTGTCAAGATGTACCCACCCAGTTTCAGGCCCATCATGACAAGTGACAGTGGAATGCACTGTGGCATAAGGTGGACAAATAAAACCCTCATATTACTACATCCCAATGCCCTTGCTGACTCGACAAATGGTGCGTCCTTCAGTGTTAATACATGGCCTCGGATAAGTCTTGCAAATGAAGCCCATCCAACTGCAGTGATTGCTATCATGACGGTATAAATACCAGGGGGAAGGATAATCGAGATACCTATTGCAAGAAGAAGTGCAGGGAAAGAGAGTATAAGGTCAACCAGTACCATTATGGCGGTATCAATCTTGCCTCCTGCATACCCTGAAAAGAGCCCAAGGATGAGTCCTATGCCCACGGAAATGAATGCAGCTATCACCGCAATACTTATCGAGATCCTTCCACCATAGAGGATTCTCGAAAAAATATCCCTCCCCTTGTTATCTGTTCCAAAAAAATGCTTGAAACTTGGCGCCTCTTTTATGCTGTCAAGATCTATCTTTTCAGGGTTATACTGCGATATGAGTGGTGCAAACAGTGAACATAAGGATATGAAAATCAATATGGAGAGAGAAACCTTACCGGCTATTTTCATAGAGCTTTACCCTTGGGTCAAGATAATGATAGATGATATCAACAAGCAGGTTAATGAGCACAAAGATAACCGTACCAACAATGATACATCCCATAATGACAGGATAATCCCTCTTTATGATTCCCTCCATGGTGAATCTTCCAATACCATCCCATCCAAATATTGTCTCGGTCAGGACTGCTCCATTCAGATAACTCCCGAAATCAAGTCCTATGACAGTCACAAGCGGGATGAGCGCATTTTTAAAAACGTGAATCAAATCTATTTTATATTCTTCTATTCCTTTTGCCCTCGCTGTAACAACAAAAGGCATATCAAAGATTTCTATGAGCGTGGTTCTCGTAATCCGTGCAAGTGTTGCAATTGCAGGCAGAGAAAGGGTTATCGCTGGAAGTACCAGAAATCGTATTTCACCTGTTCCTGATGGAGGAAAGAGTCTCAGTTTAAGGCTAAAAAAAAGCATTATCAGAAGCCCGCTCCAAAAAACAGGAAGGCTCAGACCTGTTACCGAGAGTGATGATATAATCCTGTCTATCATTGTATCTCTTTGATAAGCAGAGATAAAGCCGAAAAACAGGCCGACAGGAATGGCAATAATCATGGCACCCAATGCGAGTTTTAATGTATTTGGAAATTTTAAAAAAAGATCATCAAAGACCTTTCTGTTTGTATAGTATGATCTTCCGAATTCACCTTTGAGCAGCAATCCTGCATAACCAAGATACTGACTTACGATATCTTTGTCCGAACCTATCTCTTTTCGTATCTTCTCAATAATTTCAGGCTGAGCCCTTTCACCAACCATACTGAGAACAGGATCACCCGGTAATGCCTTCGTGAGGGTAAATGTGAGGAATGTAACCCCAAACAGAAGAGGGATAAGTAAAAAAAGCTTCTTTACAATATAGAGTTTAATAATGCCCCCGAATCATTCCTTTTCGGAAAATCCGCAAAAGGTATTCTATATTATTTTTGCTTAGTTTTGTTCCCGACGTTCATCTTTT
>JAGUWT010000205.1 GCA_020062205.1 Thermodesulfovibrionales bacterium | reverse complement strand
ACTAATATAGTAATTGCAATCAAAAATCGTGCCATCCATTATTCAGCAAAGCAGGGTTTGATGAAATTTTTCAAGAAATGCGGATTGGGGGGTTAACTGTCGGATATTCTTACAGTACAATCCCTTTTCTCAAAACAGGGACTATCCAAAAAAATCCTTAACTATTTGATTTTTAAATATATTTTAATGCCTTGCAGCAATATTGTTACTGTAAAGAATTCCGACAGTGAGGTGATAAAATACTTTACACCTTCCCTATTTTTTGTTCCCCTCTCCCTCTTTTTTTTCTTCTTCAGGCTGTTCTTCTTTGATCGTAACATCTCTTACAAACTCCGCGCAGCGTAAGTCTTTGCCCGAAACAGAAAATTTCTTCTGGCACGTTGCCCTCCATGCACATATTGCACAAATGAACTGTGTTGAACTCATAGGTTCCTCCTGAAATACGAGATTAAGACTGTTTCAATATTAGCAATTATGCTATCTTTAGCATTTATTATAAATATCTTATTCCATATCTGGAAGAGTTCTTTTTCTATCCGTATTACCTTTGGGGGAGTAACATGTTTTTTCTTTAACCCTTCCTCAAACATAGGTACAATCTTGTCCTTCATCCTGAGCTCTGTATCTACAAAAAAGATACTTATCTCGGGAGAAAGGTCGTAGACCCTGTCGAAAAAGGCAGATATCTCTTTCTGATATATCTGTTTAGGGGGAGAGGATTTTATCTCCATGTACAATATTGCTCCGTCTACTTTTGCGATTAGGTCATAATCACCACCCACCCATGGACGTTTAAAGCGTATTCCCCATATTGCTTCTGCGGCAAACTCCTTTTTCAATATCTCCGATACAAACCATTCGAGTGTTTCCCCGAAACTCTTTATATGGCCGAGTGAAAGCCTGAAGCCATCAGATACTTTTTCGACAAGACCTATGTTTCTTATATATTCGAGGTAGTCTTTTGTAACCTCTGTGGTTGCATATCGTGTTACATTCTCGAGCTCAAAGAGTCTCTGATGCTTTATAACATCCCTCAGAAACAGGCGGAAGGAATATTTTTTCATCATCTCATAAAAGCTATCTATGAATTCATTTTCAGGGAGGAGAAGATCTTCTGAAGGTTCTTTTTTATAAATTCTGAATCCCCTTCGCCTGAGAAGTACTTCAAGTGAAGGAGTAAGTTCTGAGAGTGATTTTCTAAGCCTTTTTATTTCCTCGCGAAGGGCTTGGGTTTCATCGGAAGCTTTATCCCCAGACATGACAAACCACGATAATACAATTAACCGCAAAGGACACGGAGACAACAAGCATGAAGGTGGCTTTCAATTTTATTTTTAGCCTATACAAATGTGACTGCTACCCTTCTGTGCCTTGGACCGTCAAACTCGCAGAAAAAGATAGACTGCCAGGTGCCCAGAAGCAACCTGCCCTCATCAAGAATGACATTTACAGATGAGCCCACAAGGGTAGATTTTATATGGGCATCAGCGTTCCCTTCTCTGTGAAGATAATTCATATCATGTGGTGCAATCCTGTTCAGGGTATTCTGGATATCGCGCTGGACACTTGGATCTGCCCCTTCATTGATCGTTATCCCTGCTGTTGTATGGGGGACGTACAGATAGCAGACCCCATTCTTAACCTCTGCCTCTTTCACAACATCCTGAACCATTCCAGTGATATCAATAAATTCAATCCTCGACTTACTCCTGACATTGATATACCTTACCATCAAAAGACCTCCTCATAAAATCCTTCATCAACTCTAAACTCAATTACAAGCGCAACAAGATTTTCAGGTAACTCCAAGCCTTTGAGTCTCATTATATCTTTTTCTGTTGTAACAATCCAGTCTGCACCACACTCTTTTGCATTCTTTATAATCGTTTCTCTATCATCTAAAGTATATCTGTAATGGTCTCCATACGGTTTAAATCCTGTCAATTCTATTCCTGCTGATAAAAGGGTAATCCTGAATGATTCAGGATTACCGATACCACAAAATCCAAAAAGCCTTTTCCCTTTTGCCCATTCAAGAGACGATGAATCACCAGTTATTGTTGTAAATTTTGAAGGCGTATGTTCAGCAAAAAATATCGGTGCCTTTGCATTATATTGCCTTATTTCATCAATTAAACTGCTGATTGCTGATTGCTGATTGTTGATTGCCGTCTTTGTTATCACAATAACATCAGCCCTCTTTATCTCACTGAGAGGTTCTCTTAACAGGCCAAGCGGCAAAAGCCTTCTATTCCCGAAAGGATTTGTCCCATCAATGAGCAGAATATTCCTGTCTCTGAAAAGCTCATAGCGCTGGAAACCATCATCAAGGATGAACAGAAGAGATTTGAGATCTGAGATTTGAGATCTGAGATTTTCAATTGCAAACATACCTACCTTATACCTATCTGCACCTTTTACAATAGGTACCCCCTTTAATCTTTCAGCCATCAAGATAGGTTCATCACCTGCCTCTCCCTCGCTCAACAAAGGATTCACACCTTTACTTACAAAAACAGCCCCTTTTGCCTTTCCCCTGTAGCCCCTTGTGAGGATACAGGGCTTGAATCCTCTCTTTTGCGCTTCTTCTGCCATAGCTATTGTTGCAGGAGTTTTCCCCGTTCCCCCAACTGTTATATTGCCAATACTAATTACTTTGCAGGGAAGTTTTTTTTGTCTCTTCAGTGCAAAATACTTATCTATCAAATAACCGAGATAATATAGGCGTTCAAAAATCGTCATAGCACTCTATCTTCAGCTTCCTCTACTATGATACAATTTTTTATGGATAAACCATACCTTGGAGAGCTAAATTATGCGGACCCTCTTTATGAGATACTCTTTTCACAGGTATGTCCTGATGTTAAATATCCCATCTTTTTGAGGTCTTCGACGGTCTTTATTTAGAAAATATTTTACACGATCTCCTTGAATTTGATGAGTTCAGAAAACCGGAATAGTGTTGACATTGCCTTGCTCACTGTAGGGATGCCTGCCTCTTCAAGTGCTGCGACGGGATTGAGCCCCCCAACGATGATCATGCCTGCCTTATCAAGTCCCACCGGCATCTCAAGGAGAGGCTGGTTAGGATTGCCAATAAGCAGGATACCTCCGATACCTTTTTTCTCCATCATTGCACTCAATTCCCTTGCCTTTTCAAGGCTTACAACAGGTATTTCTCTGAAGCTCGCAAGGATTTTGCCAGAGTGATTTCTT
>JAGUWT010000069.1 GCA_020062205.1 Thermodesulfovibrionales bacterium | reverse complement strand
TTGATGGGGTTTTACTTATGAACTCCTTAGTATCTTCTGCTTCGTGCATAATATGTTATACTATTGAGAAAACTTCCATAGGAGACTCTGAATGAAAGTTATACTGAAAGAAGACGTGAAGAACATCGGCAAAATGGGGGACATTGTCAACGTGGCTGATGGACATGCAAGAAATTATCTTGTACCAAAGGGGCTTGCCCTCGAAGCGAATATGAAAAACATAAAATCCTTAGAGCATGAAAAAAGGATCATACAGGAAAAGGCAAAAAAGCTGAAAAATGTAGCTCAGTATCTTGCTGAAAAAATCTCAACCATCTCCCTCACGATGAAGGCAAAGGCTGGTGATGAGGGGAAGCTTTTCGGGTCCATAACCACAATGGATATTGCCGAGGCACTGAAGAATGAAGGGATCGAGGTAGATAAGAAGAAAATATCTCTTGAGGAACCGATTAAAAGGCTGGGTTCTTACTCGGTCAATGTAAAAATCTATCCTGAAATATCAACACAATTAAATATACAGGTTGTACAGGAATGAAAATAACAAAGACCTGTCATTCGCGTTCCATTTGTCATTCCCGTGAAAACGGGAATCCAGAAGATAAATTTCAATCAAAGGCATGGATTCCTGCTTCCGCAGGAATGACATTTTAAAAAGGGTATTACCAGGAATGAAAGAGATTGATTTACAAATAGATCGGTTGCCCCCTCAAAATATTGAGGCAGAACAGTCTGTCTTAGGGGCGATCCTTATTGATAACGATGCATTGCCCAGAGCGTTGGAGCTTCTTATTTCTGATGACTTTTATAAACAATCTCACAGAAAGATATTCCACGCAATGCTTGAACTGTTCAATAAGAATGAGCCAATAGATCTCATAACCCTTACAGATTATCTCAAGAAGGAAGACGAGATTGATGCGGTAGGAGGTATCTCCTATCTCACATACATAGTGAATATGGTTCCAACTGCGGCAAATATAAAATACCATTCAAAGATTATTCGGGAAAAATCTCTTCTCAGAGGTCTTTTACGGTCAGCTACTGATATTGCCACTAAGGCATATGAAGATAATCTTGATACTGAAGATCTCCTGGACTATGCGGAGAAATCAATCTTTAACCTCTCGGAGAAAAGGATCAGATCATCATTTGTAACCCTTGAAAGCGTCATCAAGGACAGTTTTGAGATGATTGAACAGCTCTATAATAAGAAAGAGACCGTAACAGGTGTACCCTCAGGCTTCAGAGACCTTGATGAATTTACAACCGGTTTTCAGAAAGGTGATATGATTGTTATTGGCGGAAGGCCATCAATGGGGAAAACGGCTTTCACCCTGAATATTGCACAACATGTCGGGCTTGAATTGAAAGAGCCTGTTGCTATATTCAGTCTTGAGATGGCAAAGGAACAACTCGCTATCAGGATGCTTTGTTCTGAAGCAATGGTGAATTCAAATAGCATTAGAAAAGGATTTATCAAAAGAGAAGATTGGCATAAATTAACAAGTGCTGCAGGTAAACTCATCGATGCACCGATTTTTATAGATGATTCGTCAGACATTAACGTACTCGAATTGAGAGCAAAGGCCAGGCGATTAAAAATGGATCGTGGACTCAGCCTTGTAATCGTCGACTACCTCCAACTAATGAGGAGTAGGGGAAGTTTTGAACGGCGGGAGCAGGAAATATCAGATATATCCCGGTCGTTGAAGGCACTGGCAAAGGAATTAAGTATACCCGTTATAGCAGTAAGCCAGTTGAACAGGAGCGTTGAGCAAAGAAGACCTCCGAAACCTATGTTGGCTGATCTGAGAGAATCAGGGGCAATCGAACAGGATGCTGATGTTATCCTGTTTCTCTACAGAGATGAAATTTATAATAAAGATAATCCGTCCAATAAAGGGAAAGCAGAGGTAGAGATAGCGAAGCAGAGAAACGGACCTGCCGGCGTTACTATCCATCTCTCATTTATTTCGAGCTGCACACGGTTTGTGAACAGAACTGACAGAGAATATATTTCGCCTGTATCTGATGAGGAGGCATTTTGAGAAGAGCTCCAGCAGTTGCAGGGCAATTTTATCATGGTTCTCCATCAAAACTGAACCAACAGGTTGAGCAATACATTGACAGAGACGCAAAAAAGGAAAAGGTAATCGGTGTTCTCTCTCCACACGCTGGCTTAGTATATTCAGGCTCTGTTGCAGGAGCTGTGTATTCATCAATAGATTTTCCGAAAACATTTGTACTGATCGGCCCAAATCATACAGGGCTTGGAGCACAGATATCCATGATGGAATCAGGTGAATGGGAAATCCCCACAGGGGTTTTCAAGATCGATGAAAAGGTTTCACGCAGAATTGCACTCTCTGTCAATATTGTGACAAAAGATGTCCAGGCACATATATTTGAACATTCGATCGAGGTGCAGCTTCCTTTTATCGCTTATTTTTCAAAAGAAGCTAAAATTGTACCTATAGCTATTCTTTCAGCATCTATCGATGAATGTAAACTGCTTGGTGAAGGTATTGCAACGGCAATTATGGAAACAGGCTATCCTGTTGTTGTGGTGGCAAGTTCTGATATGAGTCATTACGTACCAGAGTATGTTGCACAGCAGAAGGATAAAAAGGCAATAGACGAGATACTCTCTCTTGATCCTGAAGGCTTATATGAAACAGTGAGAAAAGAGAGAATTTCCATGTGTGGCTATCTTCCTGCCACAATAATGCTTTTTGCAGCAAAAGCACTCGGTGCACAATCTGCGCGGCTTATAAAATATTCTACATCTGCAGAGATAAGCGGAGATTATGACCACGTCGTTGGTTACGCAGGTATTGTATTGAGGTAATCATAAGGAGGTAATGTAAAAAGATAATTATGGGTGATAACGGGGAGAATAAGAGAAGACACAAAAGGTATGTTGTGGGCAGAATTTTTGGAAATTTACTCTATTCTACAGAAGTCAATATCGTTAATTTAAGCATTGATGGAGCCGCTATTGAAACGACGAAGAGGCTCGAGTTAAATAGGGAGTATCCTTTTAAAATTAGATATAAAGGCACTCTTCTCAACTTAAAAGGGCTTGTGGTCTGGTCGGTTCTCAGCCAATCAAAGAAAAAAGATTCTGGAGAAGTCATCCCTGTCTATAAGGCTGGTTTAAAATTTACTGAACTCTTGGATGAAAAAACAAAGATACTCCTCAAGTTTATAGAGGAGAGCAAAGTCAAATCAACGGAAAAAAGATTACTAGGGATACGAATTAAGATTGCTGAATCAGAAAATAAAAATATTAAGATTGACTTTCCGTATCGATATGATGTCAAAAAGATAAGTCTCTCAGGGATGCTCGTTGAGATAGAACATCCCTTCGAACTGAACGCTCGTCATCACATGGAACTTTTCCTTAATAAAGATGTGCTGAACATTGTAGGGAGGATCGCGTATTGTGATAAGAACACCTCAAATGAAGATACAAAGTATGACATCGGGATAGAGTTTGTTGATATGTCAGATAATGATAAGGTCCTATTAAAAGAATTTATCGATACCCTCGAAGAATAACTTGTTTTTCCATTTTTAGCTGAGTTATAATAATATATTATATTTTTTGGAGGGAAGATGAATTACGCAATCATTGAAACCGGAGGGAAACAGTACAGGGTTTCTCCAGGCAATACCATACAGGTAGAGAGGATTTCCCAGGAGAAAGGTGCCCAAATCACTCTTGATAAGGTTCTGGCCATTGTAAAGGAAGACCACCATATATACGGTTCACCTTATGTGCATGGGGCAAAGGTCATAGCATCGTTGGAAGATCAAGGGAAAGCACGCAAGGTAATGGTGTATAAACAGAAACCGAGAAAGGGTTTTAGAAAGCTCAGGGGACACAGACAACCCTATACATCTCTCAAGATTCAAGAGATCGTTCTGGAGGAGTAATATGGCGCATAAAAAAGGAGTCGGCAGTTCACGAAATGGTCGCGATAGTGAGGCGAAACGCTTAGGGGTTAAACGTTTTGGCGGAGAGTTTGTCCGTGCAGGGAATATACTGGTTAGACAGAGGGGAACAAAGTTTCATCCAGGATTAAACGTTGGCAAAGGTTCAGACGATACCCTTTTCGCCAAGATCGATGGGGTAGTGAGCTTTGGAAGAAAAGACAGGACAAGGTTACAGATCAGTGTTCATCCGGTAGTACAGTAAGAAGCAAATTTGCAATTTACATGAAAAGGCAGGCCAAAGGCCTGCCTTTTTTGTTATTATCGTATTACCAGTATTTGTTTGTCTCGATAATAATCAAGACAGGGAAGGCTGTCTCAGAATTTTTATAATTGACAAGATTATTAATACAAACGCAATAAATAATGTTCAAAAATGCATGTTTTGGAGGCATATCTTAATAAAGGATTTATCATGCAATTTGTTGACTATGTAAAAATCTATGTAAAGGCCGGGGATGGTGGAAGAGGCTGTGTGAGCTTCAGAAGGGAAAAAAATGTTCCAAGAGGGGGGCCTAATGGTGGCGACGGCGGAAGAGGTGGACATGTAATCATTAAAGCAACCAATGCGCTGAATACCCTGCTTGACCAAAGATATAGACATGAGTATAAAGCAGAACGTGGAGAACACGGGATGGGGAAGAACATGCACGGGAAAAACGGCGAAGACCTTATCATACCTGTTCCCATCGGCACTGTTATTAAAAATGCAGATACAGGAGAAACAATATCAGATCTTCATTCCGAAGGGAGTTTCACCATCGTAGTACGAGGTGGAAAAGGTGGTTTAGGGAACACACACTTTGCTACACCTGTCAGGCGTATCCCGAGATTTGCACAGCCAGGTGAAGAGGGTGAAGAGAAATGGCTTGTACTCGAATTAAAACTCCTTGCAGATGTAGGCTTAATAGGGCTTCCAAATGCGGGGAAATCAACGCTTATATCCGTCATATCCTCTGCAAAACCCAAAATAGCTGACTATCCTTTTACTACTCTCGTACCCAATCTGGGAGTAGTAAAAATGAGTAATTTTAAAAGCTTTGTCGTCGCAGACATTCCTGGTTTAATAGAGGGTGCTTATAAAGGTGCAGGGCTTGGATTCCGGTTTCTCAGACATGTTGAGCGAACTTCAATACTCCTGCATTTAATTGACATATCATGCCTTGCAGAGGGAGAACCAGTAGAAAATTTTGAGAAGATCAACAGGGAACTTGCATTGTATAGCCCTTTCCTTATGGAAAAACACCAGGCTGTAGCTGCTACAAAGATGGATATAGCTGATAAAAAGAGACTTGACAGTCTTCAACAATATTGCAAAACTAAACAGATTGATTTTTATGCCATATCAGCAGTTACAGGACAAGGGCTCAAAGGACTGTTATTATATCTTTCCAGCAAGATCGAGGAGAGAAGACATGAAGAGGGTAGTAGTAAAAATAGGAAGTAATATACTGGCAAATGCCAAAGAGGGGCTCAATACCAAACGTATTTCTTCAATTGCCAGAGATATTATAGAACTCTCAACCCTGGGGTATGAGGTAGTTGTGGTTTCTTCAGGCGCAATTGCTGCTGGTATGAAAAAGCTTGGATTAAAGGAAAAACCAAGGGATGTAAAACTCAAACAGGCTGTTGCTGCAGTCGGTCAGAGTAGTTTAATGTGGGCTTACGAAAAAAGTTTTGGTGAACACGGGAAAAAGGTTGCACAGGTGCTCCTTACAAGAGAGGATTTTTCTGACAGGAATAGATACATAAATTCAAAAAATACACTGACAACGCTTCTCTCGTATAGTGTTATTCCTGTTATCAATGAAAACGATACCGTTGCCACAGATGAAATAAAGTTTGGTGACAATGATCATCTCGCCTCCCTTGTGGCATGTCTTATTGAGGCAGAACGACTCATTATCCTTTCTGATGTTGATGGTCTTTATACGGAAGATCCAAGGCACTCTTCTTATGCAAGGATGATAGAATCTGTTGAGGAGATAACGCCTGAGATCGAGGCAAGGGCAAAGGGTACAGGGAGTGTTGTTGGTACAGGTGGGATGTATTCAAAGCTCCTTGCTGCAAAAAGGGCACTGAAACATGGAATTACAGTACATATCATAAGTGGCAGAAGGGAAGGTCTCCTGCCTGCCCTCCTGAGCGGCAAACATTCTGGTACCGTATTCAAGCCCAAAGGAGGAAAACTACCTTTACGAAAAGGATGGATTGCTTATAGTACTCGTGCGAAGGGAAGTATTACCATTGATGACGGTGCTGTACAGGCTATCATCCAGAGAGGGAAAAGCCTTCTTCCGTCAGGCATTATTTCTGTGAAAGGTAATTTTATAACAGGTGATGCGGTCTACTGCCTTGATGGGAAAGGGACTCGTATTGCAAAAGGCCT
>JAGUWT010000302.1 GCA_020062205.1 Thermodesulfovibrionales bacterium | reverse complement strand
TTATTCTCCAATTGTTTGGTCATATCCTTGTTTGAGTGACAGCCGAGACACATCTGGGCATCATCTGAAAGAACACCCTTTGCAGCATAAAGATATACAGGGAAAATCATGAAAACAAGAATCAGAGGTATTAATATCTTCTTTCTCTTATTCATATATAACCCCCTAAATTTTTTAAGCATACACACTTTTGATGGATGCAATTTATAGCACATCTGCATGAATAAATGCAAGAGCAATTTTTCATGTGATTAACTTCTTTTGACACCATTGTTTCCTTCACTTATAATTCTGTTATGTTTCTCGTTCATGCCTGCTTCGCAGGCTTTCATTGTATTGCTTGCACGAGGGAAATATAATTGATTCCTTACAAAGACGATAACCCGACCCGTACATTCCCTTTTATCACAATCGGACTTATCGCTTTCAATATTCTCGTATTTTTGGGGCAGATTGCATCTCCATCTGGTATGGAAAAGATTTCATTGTCTTATGGTGCAATCCCTCAGTATATCCTGACATTTGAAAATGTCCAGCCACTACATCCTGTACTAACGATATTTTCTGCCATGTTCATGCATGGAGGAATTCTGCACCTTGCAGGAAATATGCTTTACCTCTGGATATTCGGCAATAACATAGAAGACAAATTAGGTCACGTACGGTTTCTTGTCTTTTACATCTTCTGTGGAATTGTCTCTGCTTATGCCCATGCGATTACAGAGCCAAATTCTCTCATTCCCATGATCGGTGCAAGTGGTGCCATCTCGGGTATCCTCGGAGCTTATTTACTCCTTTTCCCGCGGGCAGGCGTCTACACCATAATATTCTTGGGTTTTTTCATTCGAATCGTAAAGATCCCAGCCTTCATAGTAATCGGTTTCTGGGCTATCATACAATTCGCCAATGGCCTCTTAAGCACAGGGCTCATTAAAGAAGGAGGGGTTGCGTGGTTTGCCCATATCGGAGGATTCCTGACGGGTCTCCTGACGATCAAGCTCTGGCTATCGAAAAAAGCTTATCGGTAGGTTTAAAAAAGTAGATATTAGGAGTAAAAATTAGATAATAAAAGATTTTTTACCATTCATTATGAATTTTTGCTAATTCTTCTAACTTTTTAACCCCTGAAACCCCTTGCCTTCTTCCTTGCTTAAATATTATATTAGCACTCACTCGGTTCGAGTGCTAATAAAACAAAAAATCTAATCTTTAAAGAAAGGAGCAATGTGTTATGAAGTTTAAACCATTAAGGGACAGAGTATTCGTGAAGTTTTCTTCGGAAGACGAAAAGACAGCCGGAGGTCTTTTCATTCCTGACACTGCAAAGGAGAAACCCCAGAGGGGGACAGTCATTGCAGTAGGCCCGGGACGGGTTACCGACGACGGAAAACGTCAGCCCATGGATGTTAAGGTAGGGGATACAATACTTTTCGATAAGTATTCGGGATCAAAGATCAAGATCGATGATGAAGAATACCTTATCATCAAGGAAGAGGACATCCTGGGAATAGTTGAGTAAAAAAATTTTAACCATATAAAAGGAGGATGAATTAATGGCTAAGCAGTTACTTTTTGATGATGCAGCAAGAAGCGCCATACTCAAAGGTATAAGCATGCTCACCGATGCAGTAAAGGCGACATTAGGTCCGAAAGGAAGGAATGCAATACTTGATAAAAAATACGGTGCACCTACGATAACAAAGGACGGTGTTACCGTTGCAAAAGAGATTGAGTTGAAGGATCCGTGGGAAAACATGGGTGCCCAGCTTGTCAGGGAGGTCGCATCAAAGACATCTGATACAGCCGGTGACGGTACAACCACAGCTACAGTTCTTGCACACGCAATTTACAGGGAAGGTATGAAGCATGTTGTTGCAGGTGCGAACACAATGGATATTAAAAAGGGAATAGAGAAGGCAGTTGAAGTAGTTGTCGATGAACTCAAGAAACTTAGCAAACCGGTACAGGATAAGAAAGAGATAGCACAGGTCGGTACAATCTCTGCAAATAACGATGCATCCATTGGTGAATTGATTGCAGAGGCCATGGATAAAGTTGGCAAGGACGGTGTCATTACAGTTGAAGAGGCAAAGAGCATGGCAACAACACTCGATGTTGTTGAAGGCATGCAGTTTGACAGGGGCTATATATCACCATATTTCGTAACCGACCCCGAAAGAATGGTATGTATCCTCGAAGATGCTTTCATCCTTATCCATGAGAAGAAGATTTCAAGCATGAAGGACCTGCTCCCGATACTCGAACAGACTGCAAAGATGGGAAGGCCTTTATTAATTCTTGCAGAAGAAGTGGAAGGTGAAGCCCTTGCAACACTTGTTGTGAACAAGCTGCGCGGAACAATCCAGGTATGCGCTGTTAAAGCCCCTGGATTCGGTGAAAGACGCAAGGCAATGCTCGAGGATATCGCAGTGCTCACAGGCGGGACAATGATATCAGAAGACCTCGGCATAAAGCTTGAAAGCATAAAGATCTCCGACCTCGGAAGGGCAAAGAAGATTAATGTAGATAAAGAAAATACAACTATTGTTGAAGGCGCTGGAGACCCTGCAAAGATACAGGGAAGGGTAAAACAGCTTAAAACTCAGATAGATGAGACAACTTCAGATTATGACAGGGAGAAACTCCAGGAAAGGCTTGCAAAGCTCGTTGGTGGTGTTGCTGTAATCAATGTTGGTGCAGCAACAGAGACAGAGATGAAGGAGAAAAAGGCGAGGGTCGAAGATGCTCTCAATGCTACAAGGGCTGCTGTGGAAGAAGGGATTATCCCAGGCGGCGGAGTCGCATTACTGAGATGCCTTCCTGCACTTAAGACACTGAAACTTGAAAACGACAGACAGATCGGTGTTGAAATAGTAAAAAGGGCACTTGAAGAGCCGATCAGGCAGATCGTCAACAATGCAGGACTTGAGGGATCAGTGATAGTCGAAAAGGTAAAACATGCAAAGGAAGTCAACTACGGCTTTGATGCAGATAAAGAAGAGTATGTCGATATGATAAAGACCGGTATTATTGACCCTACCAAGGTTACAAGATACGCACTGCAGAATGCAGCATCAGTTGCAGCTTTGATGCTAACCACATCGGTAATGATCACCGATATTCCGGAAGAAAAGCCTGAGCCTGCAATGCCTCCAGGCGGCGGAATGGGCGGCATGTACTAAAAAGAGGGCTGAGCGGTTTAGGTATTGAAATTTACGATAGGGGCGTATCATGCATGATACGCCCCTATCTTTTTATGGAGGAATAAATGGAAGATATATCAGATACCTATGATGTCATCATAATTGGTGGTGGACCTGCTGGACTGACTGCGGCACTGTATGCATCAAGGGCAAAACTCAGGACAATCATACTTGATAAATCAGCAACTGCAGGTGCACTCGCATACTCAAGCAAGATCGAAAACTATCCTGGGCTCGAAAAACCTGTTGCAGGTAAAGAACTTCTTGCTACCATGAGAAAGCAGGCACTGGGGTTTGGCGCTGAATATATCGAAACACAGGTCGTGGGTATAAATCTATCTGAAAATATAAACGAGGTAATTACCATGGACAAGACCTACAGCGGGAAGACTCTCATTATAGCTACAGGCTCCATGGGAAGGAACCCGAGCGTAAAGGGTGAGTCTGAATTCCTCGGAAGGGGAGTGAGCTACTGTGCCATCTGTGATGCGGCATTTTATAAAGGAAAAACAGTCTGTATTGTTGGTAGTTCTGAAGAGGCTATAAAAGAGATTGAGGTGCTGGCGAGGTTTGCAGATACTGTCTATCTCATCTCTCCCACTCCTAAACTCAAGGTTGAAGACCACCCGAACCTGAAAATACCAAAACTCAAACTTCTGTTAGGTTATACCGTAAGTACTATTGAAGGGAGTGATGTTGTTGAGAAGATAAAGATTGTTGGTGCTGATCGTAAAGAAATTGAACTTGAACTCGCTGGCGTCTTTATCTATCTTCACGGAAGCAAGCCCATAACAGATTTCCTCACTGGTGCACTAAAGACCTCGGAGGATGGATGCATCCCCGTAAATCACATATTGGAAACATCAATCCCTGGTGTCTTTGCAGCAGGCGATGTTACCTGCACTGAGGTGAGACAGGTTGTCGTAGCAGCATCACAAGGCTGCCTTGCTGCCTTATCTGCTGAGAAGTATATAACGCAAAGAAAGATGCTCAAAAGCGACTGGGGAAAGTAAGGTTATCTTTTTCTGCTCCTCACGAGGGTGATTAACTCCCTTGCATTCTCAGGTGCATAGCCAAGGGCGTCATTGTTGAAATACATGAATACATCTTTTTTCTGCCTTATATATGCCTTTATAAGCTTTGCATCTTCCTTTAATGCCTCAGTAGAGTATGATGTAGCATAACCGCCCCCTTCTCCGTGCCTCCTGATATATACAAAGTCAGCGGGTAAGGGTAACTCTTGAAGGAATTCCGGCCAGTCTGCTATGCAGAGTGCTCCATTGTGCTTTTGAAGGAGCGTTATAACCTTTTTATTAATCCATGTCTCGTTCCTGAACTCAAACGTGTTTCTCATACCATACGGCTTTAATGCTTCAAGAAATGTTTCCAGACGTTCCAGATCAAAGGTGAATTGAGGCGGAAGTTGCCATAAAATAACACCTATCTTCTCTTTCAGTAATAATGCCCTTGAAAAAAAGACCTCAACAGGCTCCTCGCAATCCTTAAGCTTTTTTACATGGGTAATGAACCTGCTCCCTTTCAGAGAAAAGACAAAGCTCTCAGGTGTGGATAAATACCATCTTGCAAAGGTTTCCCTTTCGGGAAGATGGTAAAAAGTTACATTCAGCTCTACGGTTGGAAATTGCTTGCAATAATATTCAAACCAGTGGCTCTTTGAGAGATCCTTTGGATAAAAATTTCCCCTCCAGTGATCATAGAGAAAACCGCTACAGCCTATTCTTATATTTGCCAATATCTTTTATTGTAACACAAGAGGACTTAGTATGCTACTGAATACAGAAATGAGCAGGGCTGATCTGAGAGACTTCACGTTTACAGGCAGTTCGTCCTTCTTTATTGATTTTTTGTCTGATTGTGTTTTACTTTAAATTCTATGGGTTACAAGAAACTCCTCAGCGACTTCAGAAAAAAGAAGATCCTTGTCATAGGCGACCTGATTCTCGACCGCTACATATGGGGAAAGGTAAACAGGATATCCCCAGAGGCACCCGTCCCCATTGTTGAGGTTACCCATGAGAATTTTCTTCTCGGAGGAGCTTCAAATGTCGCAAACAATATCGTGGCACTTGGAGGTCATGCAACAATTGTTGGAGTAATAGGGAATGACAGGGCTGGAGATGTTTTGTTGAAAATACTGGGTGAAAGAGGAATACAATGTGAGGGCGTGTTTCAAAGTTCAAGGCCCACAACGGTCAAAACACGGGTAATAGCCCAAAATCAGCAGATGGTAAGGTTTGATCGGGAAGATAAAGATAAGATTAGTGGAAAGGTTTTTGATGAGATTCTGAAGTTCTTACGCAGTGCTGTACCAAACCAGGATGCTGTTATCATATCTGATTATAAGAAAGGTGTGACATCCTCTGAACTTGTAAAAGCGATACTGAAATACTCAAGGCCCGCACATATCTTTGTCTCTGTTGACCCAAAGGTCAGACATTTTCACTGTTACAAAAATGTTTCACTGATTACACCAAATGTCATGGAGGCTTCCATTGCATCAGGAATAGAGATTAAGGATGAGAATTCCCTTATCAATGCAGGCAGGACTCTTTTGAAAAAGGTCCGTTGCGATGCTGTGCTTATTACGCGTGGCGAACAGGGCATGAGCCTTTTCGAGAATGAGAAGATAGTACATATCCCTACAGTGGCAAAAAATGTATACGATGTTACCGGCGCAGGGGATACCGTTATAGCAGCCTTTACTCTTGCATATGCAGCAGGTGCAAGTATGGTGGAGGCAGCGGTTATCGCAAATCACGCAGCAGGCATTGTTGTCGGTGAGGTTGGTACAGCAGTAGCAACACCTGATCAATTACGTATGTCGTTAGGCGTAAATCGTGCATTGAAAATAAGAGAATCCTCTTACGCCTAACGCCTCACGTTCCCCGTCTAATATGACAAAATCTATAATTCGTAGAGCAGTAGCATTATTCTCCGGAGGGCTTGACAGTACACTTGCAATCCTGACCATGCTCAAGCAGGGTATCGAGGTTAAGGCAGTAACATTTACACATTTTGCCACTGATATATCTGATGGTTCACTTTCTTATTCTTGTGTAGAGAAATTTGGATTTGAAGTTCAATTCTGTCACCTGTCAGATAGCTTTATGGAAATAGTAAAGAATCCCAAGTTTGGCTATGGGAAGAATATGAACCCCTGTATTGATTGTAAAATCCTGATGCTGAAAGAGGCAAAAAAGCTTATGGATGCAGTCGGGTCAGATTTCATTGTAACAGGTGAGGTGCTTGGCCAGCGACCAATGAGCCAGAGGAAAAATGTTCTCTCTCTTATTGATAAAGAGGCTGGAGTGAAAGATTATGTTTTGAGGCCACTCAGTGCAAGATTACTAAAGGTTACAACACCTGAGGCTCAGGGGATTGTTAACAGGGATATGCTCTATGACTTTAGCGGCCGTTCAAGAAGGCCTCAGATGGCCCTTGCGAGAGAGTTTGGCCTTACAGACTATCCGACCCCGGCAGGAGGATGTCTTTTGACAGACCCTATCTATGCACACAGGTTGAAAGACTTGCTTACCCGTAATTCCAATACGGATTTAAAAGACCTGACCCTGCTAAAGATCGGCAGGCACTTCAGGTTCTCTCCCTCATG
>JAGUWT010000133.1 GCA_020062205.1 Thermodesulfovibrionales bacterium | reverse complement strand
GCCTGGAGACAACGTAACTCTGACGGTAGACTTGATATCGCCGATAGCGATGGAGAAGGAGTTACGGTTTGCAATCAGGGAAGGTGGAAGAACTGTCGGCGCTGGTGTCGTTACCGAGATACTGGAGTAGAATTGAAGATGAGAAGTAAGAATTGAGAAGTAAAAAAACAGTAATTTTTTGAGGATAAGGTGAATCAGAAGATAAGGATAAAATTAAAGGGTTATGATCACAGGGTTCTGGATAGATCTGTGAAGGAGATAGTGGATACCGCACAGAGAACAGGGGCACGGATAGCCGGTCCTGTTCCCTTGCCAACTCACATGAGTAAGATAACTGTTCTGCGGTCTCCACATGTGGATAAAAAATCGAGGGAACAATTTGAGATAAGGACGCATAAAAGATTGATAGATATATACGACCCAACTCCGCAGACTGTTGATGCCCTTATGAAATTGGAGCTTGCAGCAGGAGTTGATGTGGAGATAAAGCTATGATAGGTATTCTCGGAAAAAAACTTGGCATGACACAGATATTTACTGAGGACGGGAAAACATGCCCTGCTACTATTATCGAAGCAGGTCCTTGTTGTGTCATACAAGTCAAAACAATCGATAATGACGGATATGAAGCCGTGAAAGTCGGCTTTTTAGAGAGAGAAGAAAAAAAGTTAAAAAAACCCTTAGTAGGTGTTTTCAAGAAAGCAGGTACCAAGGCTTACAGGGTGTTAAAGGAATTTCCCATGGGTGGTCTCAAGGTTGGTGAGTTTGTGACCGTGGAAAGATTTCTCAAGGGAGATAAAGTGAAGGTTGCAGGCATCTCTAAGGGGAAAGGATTTCAGGGTGTGATGAAGCGGCATAACTATGCTGGAGGACCTGGTTCTCATGGCTCTATGTTTAACCGTGCACCAGGTTCTATTGGTGCAAGTTCATTCCCATCAAGGGTATGGAAAAATAAGGGCATGCCTGGCCATATGGGCTCAGTGAAAATAACCGTCAGGAACCTTGAGATTGTTGATGTGAGGCCAGACCAGAACTTACTCCTCATAAGAGGGGCGGTTCCAGGGGCTAAGGGCGCCTATCTGGAGATCAGAAGGGAAATCTGACATGCCAGAAATCGAGATACGCGACAGGAACAATAATGCAGTGGGAACAATAACCCTGGGTGATGAATTCTTTGCTGCCGAAGACAGGCCTGATATTGTGCATGAAGCAATAACGAATTATCTCGCAAATCAGAGACAGGGCACGCATGCAACGAAGACGAGAGGTCTTGTAAGCGGAGGCGGGAAAAAACCATTCAAGCAGAAACATACAGGGAGGGCGCGGGCTGGTAGTATACGCTCTCCTCTCTGGAGAAGTGGCGGAACGACCTTCGGTCCTCAGCCAAGGGATTATTCATATAGCCTTCCGAAAAAGGTGAAAAGGCTTGCTTTGAAGACAGCCCTTTCCATGAAGTTCTCCCATAACGAAGTTGTGATAATCGATAATCTTGCTCTTGAGAAACCAAGAACAAAAGAGATGGTGAATACGTTGGAAACCCTTGGTCTTGCTGGTAAGAGCGTACTGATCGTACTGCCTGAGAAGAATGACTCAGTTTTTCTTTCTGTTAGGAATATACCAGGCGTAGATGTAACGAGGTCTGTAGATCTTCACCCTTACGATATTTTAGCTCATAATACGCTTCTGATGACAAAAGAGGCGGTTCGTCAAATGGAGTCTATGCAGAGAATATGAGAAATCTCTATACCATAATTAAAAAGCCACTCTTTACTGAGAAAGGCAGTTTTTTGAAAGAATCGCAGAACAAGATCCTCGTTGAGGTATCGAGTGATGCGAATAAGCTTGATATTAAGAAGGCTATCGAAGAGATTTTCAAGGTAAAGGTTGACAAGGTTACAACAATCAATGTCCAGGGCAAATGGAAAAAATATGGAAGGTTTCTTGGAAAAAGACCTGATAAAAAGAAGGCAGTGATTACCCTTAAAAAGGGTGAAAAACTTGATTTTATTGAGGGTGTATAGTGGGAATAAAGAAATATAAACCAACATCGCCGAGCAGGAGATCTCAGACTGCTAACGATTTTACTGAGATGACAACAGATACGCCATATAAGCCTCTGTTAGTAAACCTGAGGAGTAAAGGCGGTAGGAATAATGTTGGACGCATTACCGTATGGCATAGAGGCGGGGGCAACAGAAAGGCATACAGAATCATAGATTTTAAAAGGGATAAAATAGGAATCCCTGCGAAAGTAGAGACCATTGAATACGATCCAAACAGGCCTGCAAGGATTGCACTGCTTACATACAGGGATGGAGAGAGGAGATATATGGTCGCTCCCGTAGGGCTTCAGGTAGGAGATGAGATTATCTCAGGGAAAGGTGCTGAGATAAAGATGGGGAATGCACTCCCTTTGAGCGATATGCCGTTAGGAACCTTTATACATAATATTGAGCTCAGGCCAGGAGAAGGTGCAAAACTTGTAAGGAGTGCAGGCTCCTCTGCACAACTTATCGCCAAAGAAGATAAGTATGTACAGGTTAAGTTATCTTCTGGCGAGGTACGTCTCATCCCATCAGGGTGCATGGCAACCATCGGACAGGTTAGTAATCCAGACCACGAAAATATCTCTTACGGGAAAGCGGGCAGAATACGATGGCTTGGGAAAAGACCCCATGTAAGAGGTGTTGCAATGAACCCGGTAGATCATCCCCTGGGAGGCGGTGAAGGAAAAGCGTCTGGTGGTAGGCCAGCATGCTCACCGTGGGGAAAGCCTGAAGGTGTTAAGACGAGGCAGAATAAAAGGACAGATAAATTTATTGTAAAGAGGAGGAAATAAGTTGCCGAGGTCGTTAAAAAAAGGCCCCTTTGTAGAAGAGAAGCTTATGAAAAAAGTAAGGTCCATGATGGAGAGCGGAGAAAAAAAACTTATCAAGACATGGTCAAGACGGTCTACAATAGTACCTGAATTTATCGGATATACCTTTGCTGTCCATAATGGTAAGAAATTTATTCCTGTGTATATCACAGAGAATATGGTAGGTCATAAGCTTGGTGAGTTTTCCCCCACGAGGACATTTAAGGGGCATTCTGGGTCTGGGAAAGCTACATCTGCGAAGGGATAATAAAGGGAGTTCCGAATGGAGTCAAAAGCGATATTACGATATGCAAGGATTACACCAAGAAAGGCTCGAAAGGTCATGGACCTGATACGGGGGAAAAGCGCAGGGGATTCCCTGCTCTCCCTTCGCTTTATGCCATATAGAGGGGCGCGATTTATTGAAAAAATCCTGAAGTCTGCACTATCAAATGCAGAACAGAAAAAGGTTGTGAATCCAGAAGAAATGAAGATTAAAGCGGCATTTGTAGATCAAGGACCTGTAATGAAAAGGGTTGAACCGAGGGCAATGGGAAGAGCAAACGTTATCAGGAAGAGAACTTCTCATATAACATTGGTCTTATCAGAAGAAGATTAGGGAGGTAGGTTTTGGGGCACAAGACTCATCCAATTGGAAACAGGCTGGGAATAATTAAGACCTGGGATTCAAGATGGTATCTGAATAAGGGTTATGCTGGACAGCTTCTGGAGGATATAACCATAAGAAAAACGCTTAAGAAGAAACTCTTTGACGCAGGGGTGCCAAAGATAGAGATCGAAAGGGCAGGCCAGAATTTACGATTAATCATTCATACTGCAAGACCTGGAATTGTTATTGGGAAAAAGGGAAGCGAAGTTGAAAAACTCAGGAAAGACCTAAAACTGATGACAGGCAAAGAGGTCGCTATAGATATCAAAGAGATACGGAAACCAGAAGTCGATGCCCAGCTTGTTGCAGAGAATATTGCACTCCAGCTTGAAAAAAGGATTGCATTCAGGAGGGCTATGAAAAAGGCTGTTGCTTCAGCCCAGAGATTTGGTGCCCTTGGTGTAAAGATTGCATGCTCAGGTAGGCTCGCTGGAGCTGAGATAGCAAGATCAGAATGGTACAGGGAGGGGAGAGTTCCTCTCCATACATTCAGAGCTGATATAGATTATGGCTTTACAGAGGCGAGGACAACCTACGGTGCTATAGGAGTTAAGGTATGGATTTACCATGGAGATATACTGCCAGAAAGCAGAGTTTAAGAGAATAAAGGTGATAGTATGTTGATGCCCAAGAAGGTTAAATTCAGGAAGATGCAGAAAGGAAGAATGAACGGGAAGGCCTATAGAGGTTCAACACTCACTTTTGGGGAATTCGGCATTAAGGCACTCGAACCAGGCTGGGTTTCCAGCAGGCAAATAGAGGCTGCAAGGATTGCAATTACTCGACATGCCAAAAGAGGATGTAAGGTATGGATCAGGGTCTTTCCAGATAAACCGATAACCAAAAAACCTGCGGAAACAAGAATGGGCAAAGGGAAAGGTGCCCCTGAATACTGGGTTGCGGTTGTAAAGCCAGGGAAAATTTTATACGAAATGTCTGGAGTGAGTGAAGAAGTTGCACGAGAGTCTATGCGTCTTGCCTCTCATAAATTGTCCATAGCAACAAAGTTTATGAAGAGGAATGAGGAGATTCTGTGAAGAAACTATCAGAATTCAGGGCATTAACGGTTGACGAATTAACACAAAAAGAACAGGACCTCAGAAAAGAGCTTTTTAACCTGAGGTTTCAGCAAGCGACAGGTGAGATACAGAACCCGATGAGAATCAATACGGTAAAAAAAGAGATTGCGCGGGTATTGACCATAAAAAGTGAAAAGGTAAAAGCAGGAAGGTAAAAATGACCAAGAAGCTCTACACGGGTAAAGTTGTCAGCGACAAGATGGATAAAACAGTAGTTGTTGCAGTGACGAGGCTTGTTCAGCACCCTCAATATAAGAAGATAGTAAAAAGGGTAACAAGGTTTAAGGTGCATGATGAGAAAAAGTGCCAGGTTGGAGATATTGTCAATATTATAGAGACTCGGCCTCTCAGTAAAGACAAGAGGTGGATGGTAGTGGATATTGTAGAGAAGGCAGCAAGAGGTTACTAAAAATGGTTCAACTCAGGAGCATGCTTGATGTGGCTGACAATTCGGGTGCCAAACGGGTTCAATGTATAAAGGTGCTCGGAGGTTCCCACAGGAGATATGCGAGACTCGGTGATATCGTTGTCGTTAGTGTAAAAGAGGCTTTACCTGACAGCAACATCAAAAAAGGAACAGTTGCAAAGGGTGTGGTCGTTCGGACAAAGAAAGAGCAGAGAAGGCCTGATGGGTCGTATATACGCTTTGACCAGAATGCAGTCGTTCTGATCAATGCACAGGGTGAACCTATTGGCACAAGAATATTTGGTCCTGTTGCAAGGGAGCTCAGGTGGAAGGAATTTACAAAAATAATCTCTTTAGCTCCGGAGGTGCTTTAAAGAAAATTTCAAATTTCAAATTTCAAAATGAAAAATGAAGGAATTTATTTTACATTATGGGCTTAATGATAAAGAAAAATGATAGTGTATTAGTAACTACTGGACGTGAAAAGGGTAAGAAAGGAAGGGTGATTTCTGTTCATCCTGATAAGGGGAGTCTTTTAGTTGAAAGACTGAACATGGTGAAGAAACATATGAAACCAACCAGGAAGTATGCGCAGGGCGGCATAATCGAGAAAGAGGCACCGATCCATATATCAAATGTTATGCTTATGTGTCCAAAATGCAATAAGCCGACAAAAATTGGCAATACCATTCTATCGGATGGTAAAAAAGCAAGGCAGTGTAAGAAATGCATGGAGGTAATTGACTAATCATGATACCCCGACTCAAAGAGAAATATCTGAAAGAAATTATCCCTGCCATGATGAAGGAATGTGCATATAAGAATATAATGGAGGTGCCGAAAGTACAAAAGGTTGTACTTAACGTTGGAATTGGAGAGGCAATACAGAATATTAAGCTTTTGGATGCTGCACAGAAGGAACTTTCATTTATAACAGGTCAGAAGGCAGTTGTCACAAAGGCGAAGAAGTCAATCGCAAGCTTTAAACTCAGGAAAGGAATGCCCATAGGCTGTAAGGTAACCCTCAGAGGGAATAGAATGTATGAATTCCTTGATAGACTGATCAGTATTGCCCTGCCAAGGATTAGAGATTTCAAAGGGGTATCAGGGAAATCTTTTGATGGAAAGGGTAATTATGCTCTGGGACTCAAGGAGCAATTTATTTTCCCTGAAATAGATTATGACAAGGTTGAGATGGTTCACGGACTTGATGTCATAATCTGTACTACTGCTGAGACAGATAAAGAAGGCAATGCCCTTTTGCGTTATTTTGGAATACCATTTAGAAATTAAAAAAGTTTAACTGATTATTGGAGTGAGTAATGGCGAAAACTTGTATGATAGAAAAGGCTAAGCGGCCACCGAAATTCAGGGTGAGGGCGCACAACAGGTGCAAGCTCTGTGGCAGACCCAGAGGATATTTGCGGAAGTTCGGCTTATGCAGGATCTGTTTTAGAAGACTTTCCCTCGAAGGACAGATTCCTGGAGTAGTAAAATCAAGCTGGTAGCCTGTGACTCATTGGGAGGTGGATAATGTTAACTGATCCTATTGCAGATATGCTTACAAGGATAAGGAATGCAGTACGTATAAAATCAGAAAAGGTTGATATCCCTCTGTCAAGAATGAAGTTAGAGATTGCAAAGATATTAAAGGAGGAAGGCTTTATACGGGCATACAAAATACTGAAAGATAAAAGGCAGGGAATCCTGAGGGTATTTTTGAAAAACATGGATAATGAGAACGTCATCTCTGGATTAAAACGAATAAGTAAGCCAGGCAGACGGATATACGTTGGAAAAGATGAGATCCCCAGGGTAATGGGCTCTGTTGGAATTGCAATCCTTACAACACCAAGAGGGGTTTTAAGTGATAAAACCTGTCGCAACGAAGGTGTTGGTGGGGAGATCATCTGTTATGTTTGGTAAGGGAGCATTTGAAAGATGTCAAGGATTGGAAAGAAACCGATAGCGATACCGAAAGATGTATCTGTATCCTTAGAGGGACGGACAATCAAAGTCAAAGGGCCCAAAGGGGAATTGAGCTGGGAATATTCAGATAAAATGAATGTCTCAGTGGATGGTGGCACTATCGTGGTAGAAAAGACAAGCGATTCAAAGGTTGAAAAGGCACTCCATGGACTTACAAGGAGTATTATTTTTAACATGATTACCGGTGTCTCTCAGGGTTATCAGAAAGTGCTTGAGATCGTTGGAGTGGGGTACAAAGCGCAGGTAACAGGGAACAAACTTCTCTTTACCCTCGGATATTCCCATCCTATTGAAGTTCAATTGCCTGATACTATGAAGGCATCAGTTGATGCGAAGCAGACACAGATAACCCTTACAGGGATTGACAAACATCAATTGGGACAGTTAGCTGCGAATCTCAAAGCTTTGAGACCACCAGATGCCTATAAAGGGAAAGGTGTCAGGTATTCAGGTGAACGGCTCAAATTGAAAGTTGGGAAAGCAGGCAAAAAATAGCGTATAGTTTTCAGTTACTAAGAAGACCACAAGTAAGGAGACACGATAATGGTAGTTTCGTCATCCCGGCTTGTCCGGGATCATTCTTCAAGAGGGATTCCCGACAAGCGGGAATGACACTATATGACGCTTTACTTATGAACTTCTTAGTAACTAACAACTGAATTTCGGAGGGTTTTTAATGGAGAGTAAGAAAGAAGGAAGACAGAGACGTCGTGTAAGAATACGCAAAAAAGTCTATGGAACTCCTGAGAGGCTGCGATTATCTGTTTATAAAAGCCTGAATAATACATACGCCCAGGTTATCGATGACCTGAAGGGACATACAATTGTCTCAGCCTCGAGTATTGATAAGGAATTTAAAGACGATAAATCTCATAAGGGCAATATTCATACTGCCAAAAAAGTTGGTCAACTGATCGCAGCAAAGGCAATAGAAAAAGGTATAAAGAAGGTTGTTTTTGACAGAGGTGGTTATCTATATCATGGAAGAGTGAAGGCACTGGCGGATGCAGCCAGAGAAGCAGGACTGGAATTTTAGGAGGCTATTGTGGGAAGGATTTACCCTGACGGATTGAATCTCAAAGATAAGGTTATCTACATAAACAGAGTGGCTAAAGTAGTGAAGGGTGGAAGAAGGTTTTCCTTTAGCGCCCTTGTTGTTGTTGGAGATGGAGAGGGAACCGTTGGCATAGGGAAAGGAAAGGCATTAGAGGTTCCTGAAGCTATAAGAAAGGCAGTTGAACAGGCAAAAAAATCCCTTTCGAAGTTTCCTATAAAGGATGGGACAATTCCCCACAGGATTATAGGAAGATTTGGGTCAGGCTTTGTCATTATGAACCCAGCAAAAAAAGGTACTGGCATTATCGCAGGAGGTGCGGTCAGAGCATTATTGGAAGTTGCAGGGATTCAGAATATTGTTGCAAAATCCCTCCGTAGTCATAACCCTTTCAATACTGTTAAGGCAACCCTTGATGGACTGATGCTGCTGAAAGATCCCCGTTCTGTCATGAAACTCAGAGGCAAGGGAGAAGAAGAGTCTAAGGAGGCGTCATGAAGATAGAGCATTTGACCCCTGCAGAAGGAAGTAAGGGAAAAGGGAAAAGAGTTGGCCGTGGTATAGGCTCAGGGCATGGAAAGACTTCTTGCAAGGGCCATAAGGGACAGAAAGCTCGTTCAGGTGGTTCAAAGGGAAAAGGCTTTGAGGGCGGACAGACGCCGCTCAAGAGAAGACTCCCGAAGAGGGGATTTAAAAACCGTTCTTCTAAAAAATATGCAATTATCAACCTGAAAGATATCAACAGGATCGAAGGCCTGGACACCATAACACCAGAGTTTCTTATTGAAAAGGGAATCATAAAAAATATCAAAGATGGTCTCAAGGTTCTTGGTGAAGGTGAACTTCAAAGACCTGTTACCATAAAGGCAGATGTCTTTAGTGAATCTGCATTGGC
>JAGUWT010000183.1 GCA_020062205.1 Thermodesulfovibrionales bacterium | reverse complement strand
TTACTCCAACCTTTATGGTCTCGGCAATAATTTCAACTAATGGAATGATAGAAAAATATCGTGGTGCGCCTTCTGGCCTGAAACCATTTTCCCTGTCAGCAAGTTTTTCAACACGGTGCATGACACCAACAGTCACCTTTTTTCCACAAACAGGGCAGAGATAATTATATTTTATCGTTTCTCTCGGAGAAAGGCTTACACCACATATTCTATGACCATCATAATGGTATTTACCTTCCTCAGGGAAAAATTCAATTGTTCCGATAAAACCTTTTTTTGTCTTTATGGCATTTATAATGGCTTCATAAGAAATTTGCCCCTCTTTAAAATCAAAGATATTTGCCTCACGTCCGAGTTTTGCCGGTGAATGGGCATCAGAATTTGATATGAGGGTAATACGGTCAAGGCTTGAAAGCCTCCAGTTCATTAAAGGGTCTGATGAAAGACCTGTTTCTATAGAATAAATATGAGGAGTTAGTTCCTCAAAACATTCAGAGAGTGAATCAAACCCTGAGCATGCGCCGAAAACAGAAAAATGTGGTGTCCACGCATGGGCAGGCACGAGCATCACCTTATCAGATATATCGAGAATAATTTTTAACAATTCCTTTGCATCGAGTCCAAGGATTGGTCTTCCATCTGCTGAAAGATTACCAATCCTCGATAATATGCTATTAAGTTTTGCAGCAGTAGCAAAGTCTGGAACAAAAATGAGGTTATGGATTTTTCGTATCCCCCCTCTCTTGCTGTAAATGCAACTTATTTCAGCAGTGAGCATAAAATAGACACCTGTTTTACATGATACGGGAATGTCTTTTTGATGAAATTTATTTTTTAATTGCAGTAAGTTATTATCATTAATATCAAGTTTTACTTTAAGTTCCTGGAACCATTTCGGATGAGTGAAATCACCTGTCCCAACAACAGTTATCCCTTTGAGCTGGGCCCATTTCCAGATATTCTCCAGTGACATGTCACGGCTTGTGGCACGCGAGTATTGTGAGTGGATATGCAGGTCTGCAATAAAACGCATGTGTGATTATATCAAAGGCTTCATTGAGGTTTTTGTTCTTTTCTTTTATGCCATACAATATAAAGAGCAATGAGGAATGCACAACCAAGAAGAACGTATATACTCCATTGTTTGCTTACCTCAGCAATCCTTCCACGGTTGTTTCCCACAAAATAGCCGATATATGCCAACACCCATATCCAGATGCCTGCTCCAAAGGCAGTATAGAAACAGAATTTTGTCAGATTCATTCTGGCAAGACCTGCGGGAAAGGATATGTAATGCCTTACACCTAAAATGAGTCTTCCTATAAATGTACTTATAGTTCCATGTTTGAGGAAGAATTCCTCTCCTTTTATAAAATGTCTTTGTGGAACACCAAAATACCTTCCATATTTGAGTATGAATGGCCTTCCAAAATACATGGCGATAGCATAATTCAATAATGCACCCGAGACACTCCCAATTGTGCCTGATACTATTACGCCTATCCAGCTCATCTGGTTCTGCGAGATCAGATAGCCGGCAGGAGGGATTACAAGTTCGGAGGGGAGTGGGATAAAAGTACTCTCGATAAACATCAAAAACATGATACCAGGATAGCCCATGGTACCAATCGTTTCTACAAGCCAGTTTAAAAAGGTATGCACTGTTTCCCTCCAGAGATCTCTGGTCGGGGCGAGCAGATTTGAACTGCCGACCACTCACACCCCAAGCGAGTGCGCTACCAGGCTGCGCTACGCCCCGATTTTTTACTGAAGCTGACCGAGAATTTCTCTAAGACTTTTTTTGACGTGCTCTATTACTCGAGAAGAGTGATGAATTTCTGCTTTCTGAACCTCAGGCTCGGCTTTGGTTTCAGCAGTATTCAGAGAGATCACCCCAAGCCGTTTCCTGACTCCCTCTATCGTAAATCTTTCCTGGTATAAAAGCCTCTTAATCTGCAGCAAAAGTTCAACATCCCTCTTTATATAAACCCTCTGCCCCGACTTATTTTTTCTTGGTTTGAGGAATGGAAACTCAGTCTCCCAATACCTGAGCACATAAGGTTCGACCTCTACAATCCTGCTTACCTCTCCTATCTTGTAGAAGAGTTTATCTGGAAGAGGATTATACGGTTTCAGACTTTCGGTAGCAGATTTATGCATGACCTTTTTCTATCCCTGATTTTAATTGATTACTGACCCTGAATGTTATGACTTTTCGAGGGGTTATCTCGATGTCCTCTCCTGTCCTTGGATTCCGGCCTCTCCTCGACATCTTTTTCCTGACATTGAATGTACCGAACCCGGATATCTTTACAGATTCACCTTCTATAAAGGTCTGTTTTATCGTATCAAAGAGGATTTCTATGATTTCCTGTGCCTCTTTTTTAGAGAGACCTACTTTCTCAAATATCGCATCTACTAAATCAGCCTTCGTCATAAGAGCCCCATATAAATTTTTATAATTATATTAAGGAGATAGGGACTTGTCAAGAAGAAATTGGTTTATATATATATTTTTTTTCAAAAGGCTCTAATTTTAGTTACAACACGAACTTTGACATGAATTTTGGGAAATCCCAGTTATTGAAAATCCCTGCTCATCTGAATAATCTATGGTTGCCTCTGAAAGCATATTAGTTGCCCTTTTCTCTAAGAAAAGTTTCAGTCCATCCTTCTCAACCGTTGTATCTTCTTCATAGGCGACATTGGCTATGTCCATAGCCAACGATGGTCCTCAGCCACCGGCAGATGTAAATATCCTTACACCGCAGTCTAATAGATTCTGTTCTTTGAGAAATTCCTTGAACTTCAGAATAGCTGAATCGGTCAGATTTACCATTATATCCTCCTGATTTTGATTATCTTTTTATTAAAATTACAACTTTCGCAGAACCAATGATAGTATGGTATTGTCATTCCCGCCCCTTTTGTCATTCCCGTGAAAACGGGAATCCAGATACATTTTAAGGAACTGGATTCCGTGTCACGCACGGAATGACGATTAAAAAGTATCTGCGAAAGTTGAGTTAAAATATTATACCATTTAAAATGTGCTTTCCGCTGCAAAGGTTTTCAGCAGGTCAGCATTTCGTATCATTTTTCCTTTGTCCAGACCGGAATTCCGGCATTATCTCTGAGGGCAATGACAGTGTTCCCCTTTTTTACTTCAACAGCAATGATGACAGGTTTGCCTCCCATCGTTGCTCTTGAGCCCTTGACCTTGATGTTATCGCCTTTTTCAATCTTTGTATCAAGCCTGTCAATATACCATTCCGGGCCCAGATGGACAGGTATGGTTTCTTTTTCAGTTTTTACCAAGAGGTTTACATCGAAATGTATTCCTCTCAAAGGAGGAGTCTTATCAACAGACTCAACAATGCCTGAAATAGTTTCAATTGTTTCAGGATCATACAGATTCTGATATGGTGAATTCATTCCCTTCCCACCTCCTCGCAAACCGCCATGTTGTGCGAGGACAGAAGATGCTGTAAGAAGTATGATTACCAAAATGAAGAATTGTATGAAGTTTTTCGTTCTCATGCTTCCTCCTTTATCAAAGAATTTGTATTCATTTTCTCTTGAAATATTTTCCTGCATCAAAGATATTCACTAAAATTACCCTCTTATGTAGTATAACCTAATTTTTTCATGAAAAAAACTACTATGGAAGATACCACAAGTGACCCCAAAAGCAATAGGAATGATACTATGATGTTTTTTGCCCTTTGTTCTTTTTTCTGGTAAAATTCCCTATGTTTTTACAGCAATTGCTCAATGGTCTGACTTTGGGCAGTGTGTATGCACTCATCGCACTTGGATATACCATGGTTTATGGCATCCTTGAACTGATCAATTTTGCCCATGGAGAGATTTATATGGTCGGTGCATATCTCGGCATTATATTCCTCGGTTTTTTTACTGCTATCGGCCTTACATCATATAGCCTTACACTTGCCCTGTTCCTAACTGTTCTTTTATCAATAATCTTTTGTTCCTCATATGGATTCACGATAGAAAAGATAGCCTATAAGCCCCTGAGAAATGCTCCAAGGCTGAGTCCGCTGATAAGCGCCATCGGGGTATCGATCTTTTTGCAGAATTATGTAATGATCACACAGGGCGCTACAGACAAGGTTTTCCCGCCTCTTTTCGAAAACTCAGCGTTTGAGTTTTTGTCTGTGAGGATAACTTCCATACAGTTATTTATCATACTCACATCAGGAGTACTGATGATCCTACTCCGTTTCTTTGTGAGAAAGACGAGGATGGGAAAGGCGATGCAGGCGGTTGCACAGGATAAAACAATGGCCTCACTTGTGGGTGTTAATATCAATACGATTATCTCGATAACCTTCATTATCAGTTCAGGCCTTGCGGCAGTTGCGGGGCTTATGGTTGCCATGTATTACGGTCTCGTCAATTATTCTATTGGATATATTGCAGGCATCAAGGCATTTACTGCTGCGGTTCTTGGTGGAATAGGGAGCATACGGGGTGCAATGTT
>JAGUWT010000091.1 GCA_020062205.1 Thermodesulfovibrionales bacterium | reverse complement strand
CTAATCCGGATTTATTTGGTGAGTTTAGCCAGCCCTTACTCTCCTTTTTAAACAACAAAGATCTCTGGAATGAAGTTACATGGGCCATCGGAAAGATTGCAACAAAAAAGCCAGATTTAGTTAAGAAAGCCTATCCCGTTCTTTGTTCTTTCTTAAATAATCCAGACCCTACTTTGCGAGGTTATGCTGCCTGGGCACTGGGTAATTTAGGATATGACGATGTTATGGAAGATTTGAAAAAACTCCGGACCGATGAAGATAAGCTCTCTCTCTTCAGAAACGGGGAATTGGAAGAAGTAACGGTTGCACAATTATCAAAAGAGGCAATTGATAAACTCAGTAAATGAATAAACCATCCATTCGGAATCTTGTTGCCTCACCATATGGTGACCTTCCCTTAGACGAAGATAAACTCGATTTTCCATTGGAAGGAGATCCTTTAAAAACTACCTATAGAGTTTATTTTCAATCAATCCGTGACTTTCTGAGACAAAAGGATTTCGAATCTTTACTTACAAATCTCCCCTCGCCACCCTTTAGTAAAGGGGGGTTGGGGGGATTTTCTGATGAACTTGATGAAATCATTATCCGCTCAGAAAAACATGGGGCCCTCTACCATCCTGCAAGCATTGAAGTCGTAATCAAAGGTAACAGCGTAAAATTTGGGCTCAATGTAGCTGTCACAGGTGCAGGCAAGGATTTATTGAAGAAAGAATTCATTGTTCTTAAAACACTCCATGAAAAATTCAACCTGCCATATATTCCAAAACCCTATTTTATGGATGAATTGAATTCCATGGTCTTCCTTCTGGAAGAATGGTTTGAAGGGTATCACGAGTTTCATCTTTCCCTGACAGAGAGCGGGGGGCAGTCAATTAAGCTCTGGGAGTTTGGAAAGGAATATAAATACCTGACTTCAGAACAGAGTTTTGAGATATACAGACAGGCATCAAAGATACTCACACTTTATTATGATATGAATGACTTCTGTCAAATATATCCATGGCACCATGCAGCAGGAGACTTCGTTGCAAAAATTGAGAATAAAGAAAATCCCCCCTTACCCCCCTTTACTAAAGGGGGGGATTCAGAAAGTCCCACTTTGAAAAAGGGGGATTTAGGGGGATTTTCAGGAGAAAAGATAGATATTCGACTGACAACAGCAAGGCAGTATGAACCATACATGATATTTCAAGAAAAAGAGAATATGAATCCTGTCATTGCCTTATTCTTTTTTCTTCTAAACCTCACTATCAAAATGCGGCTGGATAAACTGGATGGCGTGGGTGATACAGTATGGGCAGAAGACTTCTGTCTTGAGGCAACTATGAAAGGATTCCTTGATGGATTGAGATTAAAAGAAGAATTAAAAAATTATTTCAGTTCAGAAAAGGAGTTTTTCAATATACTGAAATCATTTCGCTTGGAAGATTTAAAGACTGCTTATAGTCCTTTAATTGACCTGTACAACGTGACGGGTGATTACCCTGTAATTGCCGAAAATTTAGACAGGCATGTGGAAGCATTGTATGCTACTCTCCAAAATTTCCCTGCATGATTTCTTCAAAGGGCATCCTTAGGACCCTCGCGAGCGGCAACATGAGACTTGCCTTAGCCCCGGGGTTTAAGTAACCTGCCTCGGTTAAAAGATCTTTCGAGAGCCGGACAAGCTCCTGATATAGCCTATCAAGTTTTACGGTCGGATACGTTGCTTTTTCCTCAAACCCCGAAATACCACAGACAAAAGACATCTCTTTTCCCCCATCCTTTACGCTGTAAGGCACCCCGTAAATACGGCAGATAATCGGACGTTTTTCATAGAGAACGCATTCCTCGGCGTCCTGAAGGAGAGGGCACCTTACCCTCTGTTTTCCCAAGCCAAAGACCTTCATCTTGGGGTCGTCCTCAAATACCTTTAATCTGTCTTTTGCCTTTAACATTTCAGCTTCTGCTTTTTCAGCACGGCGTAGGGCATCTCTTCTTACTTTTCTCTCAAGATGGTTAAAATGGTAATTGATATACGCTGCTTCTATTGGGAAGACGCCGAAAACAGCATGACAACAATCACAACAATGGATATGACATGTTACGCTGAGGGGATATTTTTCTGCGATTGATTTAAAAAGAATGTCAGCCTTTTGAGCAATATACGTATATTTTGAGAAAAGGTCTTCAATCATAGATTATATTTATTCAAAAGATAGATTGCCACGTCGCTATCGCTCCTCGCAATGACATCAAAATGGCATCAAAAGCGGGTTTTTGTCATTGCGAGCGAAGCGTGGCAATCTTTTTGGTCACCTTTGTTTATGTGTTTCTTTTCTTATTTGTTTTCCGCTCTGTCTCTTGTCTCTTCTTTGTCTTTTCGCGATGAATCGCTAATGCTTTTAAAAATTCCGGATGCACCTGAAAACCTAATTCCATCGCTTTATCACAATACTGAACTGCCTTCTCAAATTCCCCTATTGAATAATAGACATTAGATATATTGTTGTAACCTAAAGCGAAATCCGGAGCCAGCTCAATCATTTTTTTGTTTATTCCGAGACTTTTTTCAGTGTCGCCTTTTTGCAGATATGCATTAGCGAGATTGCACATTGCCTGAACTATCCTCGGTTCTATTTCCAGTGCCTTCTCCAAAGCCTCTACGGCCTCATCGGTCTTTCCCATTTGTAGATAGGCAAAGCCCAGATTTGCATATCCACGTGCGTACCGAGGCTCTATCTCTATCGCCCTTAAATTTGCCTTAACTACCTTCTCTAAATCTCCCTTCTTGAAATATATGTATCCGAGATTGACAAATGCCTCAAACATCCGGTCACTATCTTCTATAGACTCTTCAAAGGCATCTATCGCAGCATCGAGCTTGCCTTGATTCATTAAGACTACTCCTAAATTATAATGAGCAGTAGCACACTCTGGATTTTCTGCGAGCATTCGCTTCTGCTCAAGGATAAATTGCTCAATATCTTTCGGTTTTTCCACAGACATACCTCCACATTTTTAATACATACTTTGGTAGGGTGTCAATGAAGGAATGTAAAAATCACATAAATTTTCTAAAAAGAAAAAAACGCGATAGAACGTAAGGTAGATGGTTTACCATCCACCTTACGTTCTTAATACTTACTCAGACTAAGCACCTGCTTCTTCTGCGGATATACCTCTTCCTTTTAACCCGTACAGTGTGGTGCTGCCGGTGGAGAATAACTCTAAAACACCTTCCCTCACCATCTCAGAGGCCGTATTTTTAACATCCGATGTATTAACGTCAGGAATAGTTTTTCTCACACCGACAAGCATATCCTTAAAATAGAATTTGGTTTTAGCACCCTTTGAGGCATAATCAATAATAGCCTGTCTTATTTCTTCCTTTCCCATAGATTCTCACTCCTTTCATAATTTACGATAAAAAACATCCTAAAAGATTTTAGATACCCTGCGCTCTTGCCTCAGGGTGTTACATTCAGATTAAAATGAAT
>JAGUWT010000080.1 GCA_020062205.1 Thermodesulfovibrionales bacterium | reverse complement strand
GACGGCGGTACATATGACATTGGTCTCCAGAGCCTTTCGGGTGCAATGGAACGCGGACATGATATGCTCTATATCTGTTATGACAACGGAGCATATATGAACACAGGTATTCAGCGTTCGAGTGCAACGCCCTATGGTGCTGATACGACAACAAGACCTGCAGGTAGTGTTATTCCTGGTAAAACTGAGCAGAGAAAAAATCTAACAAGAATTATGGCAGCACATGATATTCCTTATGTCGCTCAGGCATCTCCAAGTCACTGGATGGATCTCATGAAAAAAGTGCAAAAGGCATGGGAGATAAAGGGGCCGAAGTTTATGAATATCATCTCTCCATGTAACAGGGGATGGAGATCAAGGACTGATGATGCCATATTGCTGAGCAGACTTGCCGTTGAGACATGCCACTGGCCTCTTTACGAGGTAGAGAATGGAGTGACAAGGATAACCTTTAAGCCCAAAGAGAAAAAACCGATCGTAGATTTTCTGAAACCACAGGGGAGATTCAAACACCTTTTCAGCTTTGAAAACGAATGGATATTAAAAAAACTCCAGGAAGATATAGACAGGGAATGGGAACGGTTACAAAAAGAGTCATCCTCTGAAAAAGAGGGAGTATCTTCTTCTTAAAACACGTTTAATCTTCGGTAAGGAATTCCATATTACCAGTATCGTATATGTCCGACATCGATATGGACAAATTCAGGATACTTGCCGACTCCACCTGCGCCGAAGGATTTTGAAATCCTAAAAAGATCATCGCTGTTAATTCCCGGGATTGAGAAATCAACTGCAAGCCCACGCATGTGAAGACTGTCTTTTACGACCTTATGGCCCGTGAATCTCAGATATTCATTATATGCATATGAACGGTAGCCTGATATGATATCTATCTTTTCATCTTTCCCGAAGACATCTTTTATATCACAGAGCAGGTTTAAAAGACTGATATCAAGAGGCATGACATCATTGGTATAATGACATCTCAATACATAGTTTATCTGATCGAGCGCATCATGGTCATAGATACCTGAATAAGCATACCGTGTATAAAGTTCTTCCCCTGTATGAATATTGTAGAGATTCAGAACCCTTTCATTCGTGTGGTATGCAAAAGCCTTTTGAAAAGGATAGCTTGCAGCAATGGTGATGATGGCTTTTAAAAAGGTTCTCCTTGACATCATAATGTAATATCCTCAGCAATCCCTGATTTTTCTTTTATTACCCTTTCAACTTTCTGCCAGTCGACCCTTGTGGAAATACCACGTTGTTCAAACAAGCTCCTTGCTTCTTCACTGAGGGATTTCATTTTTCCATACATATCCCTGTGAACCTCAAGGAAAATCTTTCCTTCATCTGAAACCGCAACTTTGATAGGACTATATAGCATCTCTCCAGGCGTATTGATTTCAACCTCTTCAAAGAACTTCTCCATATGTTCTGTGAGAACCCTGATACAGCCATGGCTTCTGAACTGATATACAGAGGTTGGCCAGATCGTTTCATGGATCAGAATCCCTGGAATTGAAATTTTTACTGCATATCTTCCGAGCGGATTTTCTGGCCCAGGCGGTACAATTGTCTTAACAGGCTTGTCTCCCATTTCCATCTTCCACTGAATGGATTCTGGCACATACCAGGTTGGATTTTTTTGTTTGCTGATAACCTTAAACTTTCCTGTAGGGGTTCTCCAGCGAGTCATCTCTCTCCACGACGCCATTCCGAGGCCAACTGGGAATGTGCTCAACCTGCCTTTCTTAAAAAAATACAGCATTCTGTCAGGTATATTGATGATAATGCCGTTCTCCATTGTTTTGGGAACGATCTTCCGTGTATTTACCTTGAGTATCTGCCCAATCTTCAATGGCTTCTTGACGTCAATATTGTTTTTTAGTGCTATATTCCTCCAGTTAACTCCTAACTTTGCACCGATCAGTTCGAGGGTATCTCCTTTTTCCACAATATACGTAATCTCTCCGCCAATAATCATTTCAGCCCCGGAGAGAAACGGCATAAGAATGAAAAGGAAACATATAAAAAGGCTTTTCATGGTCGGGTGCCATTATAGCTTATTTCAGAGGAGTATTTTAAAAATACCGTGCAATGCTATGATTCGCTGTTACTTACTCTGATCATTTTAATTGTGTCTCAATTTCTGTTTATGATATTTTATATTGAAAGTGAAAACATCCCTAGAGGAGTCATAATGAGTGAAGAACCAAGAGGAGCCATTTTACAGAGAGACAAACAGACATACGCTATTGTACCCAGGATTCCCATGGGAGTTCTAACCCCTGAGATCCTTGAAAAACTTGCAGAGATAGTGCGTACATATAAAGTTCGCATAATCAAGATAACCTCTGGACAGCGTATTGCACTTGTGGGATTAAAGCCTGAAGATGTTGATAATGCATGGAAGGATCTTGAAATGGATGTTGGACCCGCAGAAGGATTATGTGTTCATTATGTACAGGCATGTCCTGGTACTGAAACCTGCAAGTTTGGGCAGGGGAATTCACTCGGCCTTGCTGCTAAGATTGAAAAGATGTACGTCGGCAAGATGGACTTCATTCCAGCTAAGACAAAGTTCGGTATCTCTGGTTGCAGTCTGAATTGCGCAGAGAGTTATGTAAGAGACTTTGGCGCCTTTGCTGCACCAAAGGGGTGGACTGTTGTTGTTGGCGGCAATTCTGGTGGCAGGCCCCGCATTGGTAATGTTATTGCAAAGGGGCTCTCAGAAGAGGAAGCACTCGAGCTGATAAGAAAGTGCCTTGATTATTATTCAAAAAATGCAAACCCGAAGGAAAGGATGCCACGATTTATTGAGCGCATTGGTATAGAGGAATTCAAGAAGGCAGTGCTTTAATTTTCTTTTTAAACGTTCATATTTTTTCCAAAAGGACAGCACGGCTGAGACTTATCTGAGACCTATCGATTACTTTAAAACCACTTTGTTCAGCAATAGAAACGGATATCTCAAAACCCTTTTCTGATACATGGCCCTTCGGTTCTACTAATAGAAATTTTCCATGCTGCTTTATCGTTCCACACATCTCAGAAAAAAAAGCAGAAGCATCAGGAATTTCGTGTACAACAGCAAAGGCAAGCGCAAAATCTATTTGTTCTGTGAGGTCATTCAGACAAAGAGAATTTTTATTACATATGCGTGTTTCTATTCTATTGGACAACCCTGTTTTTTGAGCGCGTTTTTCGAGGAGCTTAATCATCTTATCCTGCACATCTACACATATAACCTTCCCATTCGAACCAACCATCCTTGCAAGTGCGCGATATTTTTTACCTACTCTTACAGAACAATATTTACCTGCCTTTTAAGAAACCAGCAAGAACTCCCTGTGCTCTTGGCACAGGGATGAATTGCTTCGGATTAGTAAAGGAAAATGTCATTGCCCGACCCCCGATCGCAGTCGAGGGCATGCTTGATCGGGCAATCCAGAGATAGATACTGGATTCGGAGCCTGCCCCGTACTTGATACGGGGGTCAAGCGTTCGACTGAGCTCACGCCGAAGTCCAGAATCGTTCAGAAAGATTCCCGACAAGTCTACGACTCGTAGAGCGGGAATGACATATAACGTGACCTTACTTATGAACTCCTTATTAAGTATTCAGT